>NZ_QTYG01000022.1:0-40578 GCF_003462045.1 Ruminococcus sp. AM31-15AC
ATGAAGTATAGTTTTTTGTATTATTCTGATGTTTTTTATAAAATAAATTTTGCAATTTTGTATCTTTACAATTTAATATCAGGTGGATATCTTTTTTTTCATGCGTTTTTTACGCACAAAATATGGATATCCATACTTTCTAAGAAGGAGGAAAGCTATACATGGAACCAGGTATTGCTATTCTACTATGTGTAGTTGCTCTTGTTCTTGGTGCCGGTGTGAGCGGATTTATCTGCTTCAAACAGGGTATAAGCTATCGCAAAAAGACAGCCGAAGCTGCTGTAGGCTCTGCGGAAAAGGAAGCGGAGCGTATTGTTGACGACGCAAAGAAAAACGCTGAAACTCTGAAAAAAGAGGCATTGATCGAGGCGAAAGACGAGATCCACAAGTCACGCCAGGAAACGGAAAAAGAGCTTAAAGAGAGAAGGATCGAAGTTTCCAGACAGGAAAGACGTGTTCAGCAGAAAGAGGAGTCTATCGACAGAAAGCTCGATAATTTGGAGAAAAAGGAAGAAACTCTCCAGAACAAGCTGAAAAATGCTGACGAAAAGGTAGCTGAGGCTGACAGGATCAAGAAGTCACAGCTGGATATGCTTGAAAAGATATCTCAGTTCACTGTTGATCAGGCTAAGGATTATCTGCTTTCAAAGCTGGACGAAGATCTGGTGCATGAAAAGGCTGTGAGGGTCACAAACTTTGAAAATCAGGTGAAGGATGACTGTGAGGCTAAGGCCAGACAGTATATCTCGCTTGCTATCTCAAGGTGTGCCGCAGATCAGGTGTCTGAGTCGGCAGTTTCGGTCGTTGCATTGCCCAATGATGAGATGAAGGGCAGGATAATCGGACGTGAGGGAAGAAATATCAGAACTATCGAAACTCTCACAGGCGTTGATCTTATCATTGACGATACCCCTGAGGCTATCACCATCTCGTGCTTTGATCAGGTGAGAAGAGAGGTCGCAAGGATCGCACTTGAAAAGCTTATCCAGGACGGACGTATACACCCTACACGCATTGAGGAAATGGTAGAAAAGGCTAAGCGTGAAGTCGAGCTGAAGATCAAGCAGGAGGGCGAGAGAGCTATTCTCGAAACCAATGTTCACGGCGTGAACCACGAGCTTGTTAAGCTTCTTGGCCGTCTGCGCTATAGAACGAGCTATAGACAGAACGTGCTTAACCACTCTATTGAAGTCGCTCACCTTGCAGGAATGATGGCGTCAGAGCTTGGCGTTGACGCAAATCTGGCAAGAAGAGCAGGACTGCTCCACGATATAGGAAAGGCTCTCAGCTATGAGATAGAAGGCTCGCACGTTCAGATAGGTGTTGACGTATGTAAGAAGTACAAGGAAAGTCCTGAAGTTATTCATGCTATCGAGGCTCACCATGGCGACGTTGAAACAAGAACTGTTGTTGCGGCACTTGTTCAGGCGGCAGACGCAATAAGCGCAGCTAGACCGGGAGCAAGAAGCGAGAACTATGAGAACTATATCAAGAGGCTCCAGAAGCTTGAGGAGATCTGCACGTCCTACGAGGGCGTTGAGAAATCCTTTGCTATACAGGCAGGCCGTGAGGTTCGTATCATGGTACAGCCTGAGAAGATCAACGATGAAAAAATGGTGCTCGTTGCTCGTGAAATCGCTAAGAGGATCGAAACTGAAATGGATTATCCGGGACAGATCAAGGTCAATCTTATCCGTGAGAGCAGAGCTATCGAATACGCAAAGTAAATTGTGTAAACAGCGGGCAGACTTTAGGGTTTGCCTGCTTTTTTATTTCCCGCTCTGTTTTTAATGAGGAATGAGGAGTGAGGAATGAGGAATTAAGGTATCGCCTGCGGCGATGTATTTTTAATTTTCAATCATAAAATAATAAAATATCTATGCTTTTTGGGGGATTTTTTTATGTCAAAAGCAAAAGAGAAAAAAGAGGTCACTACCAATCAAGGTAAAAAGCACCTTTTCGGCAGTTCGGAAAAGTCGGATTTTATTCTGAATATGTCTGCCGAATCTGCACAAAAGCTGTGCGGAGTTTACAGCATTATTGCTGTGCTTGTTCTGTGCGTTATCACAATTCCGTATTATTTCACACAGAATATCAAATACGGTATGGACGAAAGCGTCAACCGTACTCTTTATCTGAACGAAAAATTTATATTCTTTATATCTGCCGCTGTGCTTGCGGTCGGCTTTGTGGGATTTATCATTTTCCTTATTGCCAACATGAAAAAGCAGGTGGAGCTTAAAGACAACAAGAGCCTTATCGTACCACTTGCGGTGGTGCTTCTGTCGGTGATATCTTGCTTGCTTTCAGCGGATATCTTCACATCTTTCTACGGCTATCTCGACCGTTCCGAGGGTATGCTCACCATACTTGGCTATTGGGGACTTTTTGCCGCAGGAATGACAGTTACGGCTGATGACCGCAGGATAAAGCTTTCAGACTTTATCGTAGGAATAGGCGCATTTGAAGCTATCGTGGGAATTTTGCAGGCTATACCTGCCACCGCAAAAATAGTTCCAAACTATTTCAAAGAGATATTCTCGGGCTTCTCATCAGGCGGTATGACCTACACAAATGAATATATCGCAACAGGTTTTTTGTGTACGCCTTTTGCATTGGCGGCAGTGCTTACAGTGATATCTGCCTTTGCACTTAATGGTATGCTCTATGATGATAAAAAGGCAAGAAAGATATTCTATGCTATCTCCCTTGCCCTTATGACAGCGGCTGATATCCTCGCCTGCGTTGTCCCTGCTATCTTGGGACTTGGTGCGGTTTATGTTATATCTCTTATTATTGCCGCTGTAAAGTCGGGCTTTGCAAAGGATAAGAAGCCTTTTATAGCCTGCCTTGTGGCTTTTATAGTCGCAGGAGGGATCTTTGCCGGACTTTTCGCCTCAAACGAGTTCAGACTTATGGACGAGAAAATAATCTTCCATGACAGTTTCGACAGACTTTCTATCACAGGCACAGGCAGAGGCGATGATACCGAACAGTGGATATATCCTTATCTGTGGGACGACGGAATGTATACTGCCGAGCAAAACCTTATCTGGGGAACCGGTCCAGACAACTGGGGAACGATATTCGAGTCGGGTGCTATAATAGACCGCTCTTATAATGAGTATATCGACCTTTTGCAGTCAAGAGGACTCATCATTTTCGCACTTACAATAGTATTCCTTATTATGACTATAGTAAAAATGTGCAAGCTCGTAGCAGGCTTTATGAAAGACAAAAACGGCTGGACAGGCTGTGCAATATCAGCGGCAGTGCTTTGCTATTTGATACAAGCCTTTTTCAACATAAGTTCTGTTACCTCATCACCATACTTCTGGATCGCGGCTGGACTTGTGTGGAGTTTCACAGCGGTAAAATCCAGTGCAAAGAAAAAGAGCTAACAAACCTATCTGTAGGGGCGACCTTTGGTCGCCCGCTCTTTCATCAATACATTGATAAAAAATTCGGACGCAGTAAAATGAGTCCGATTTTTTTATGCCATTTTTGCAGGCGATGATATAAACATATTAGCTTTTACATATATTGAAATATGGCTATAGACCTGTGTGAAATTTTTCACCCATAAATAACGAGCGGTTTTGAGCGAGCGAGAATAGGCGAGATCGCAAGAGATACAGCGAGCTAAATCAAAAAATCTGTTCACTGCTGACTTCCGATGACTTCCCCGAACTTTGTCGGACTTTGCTAATTTGTAAGGCTTATGATATAATCATATTAAACCAAAGGACAGAAAGCCTTTGGTTAGACGGCAAGTCGAAAGACTTTGTTTTATATGAAAGGAAAAAATCATGAGCAAAGAAAAGGTCATTGACATTTCAACAAGAAAAACAGGAAAGATCGTTGGCATTTGTGCGGCGGCAGTTGCGGCTATAATAGTGGTCGTATCCTCCGTGTCCATAGTTCCGGCAGGCTGTACGGGAGTTGTGACGACCTTTGGCAAGGTGTCAGACACTGCACTCAACGAAGGATTGCATCTGAAAGTGCCTTTTGCACAGCGTGTAACAACAGTGTCAAACAAGATACAAGTTTATCAGGCTGACGCTGACGCAGTTTCAAAGGACTTGCAGACTGTGAACTCTACCATAGCGGTGAACTTCCGAATAAAGTCGGCTTCTTCTGCAAGCATTTTCAAGAATATCGGCTCAGATTACGAGAATGTTATCCTTATGCCAACAGTGCAGGAATGTATGAAGTCGGTATGTGCAAAATATACGGCTGAACAGCTTATCACTGACAGAGCGCAGGTGGGCGAGGAAATAAAGGCACAGCTCGTTTCAAAGGTGGACGAATACGGTATCGAGATAGAGAAATTCAACATTGTGAATTTTGATTTCTCATCTGAATTTAATGAAGCCATAGAGGCAAAGCAGGTAGCAGAGCAGAATCTTTTGAAAACAAAGACCGAGCAGGAGCAGGCTATAGTTGTAGCTGAGGCGGAGGCTAAGAAAAAGGTTATTGCCGCAGACGCTGAGGCAACTTCCATAAAGACCAAGGCTGAGGCTCAGGCAGAAGCCAACAAGACTATCTCTGAATCTCTTTCAAACGAGCTTATAAAGTATCAGACCATCGATAAGTGGGACGGCGTTCTGCCTAAGGTGGCTAATGACGCAAACCCTCTGATATCTCTTGACCTTGACGAGCAGAAAACCGCTGAATAACGCTGATTCCTGACAGAACGGCTGTCAATCGTTAAAAACACCAATGAAAGGTATAAAAATATGTTCAAATGGACAAAAAAGAACTTTTTTTGAACGTTGTATGACGTATTTCTTGACATGAAAAGCGTTTTCTGTTATCATAAATATATGTGAACATATTTTAGTTTTATGTAAAATATGGAGTTGGGAGGAGAAAAAATGTTGAAAAAGCTATACCGCACATTAGGCTTTGCACTTATTTCCTGCAATTTGTTTTTCACCCCTGTCATGGCATATGCCGACAGCAGTGTGAGCGTGGGAACAAATATGTGCTTTGCTATACCGGGAGGACTTATAACAGGCTTTGTGCTTGTTTCAATGAGCCGCACAAAACAGAAAGCTACCAAGGCAGATAAATACATAAAGAGTAATCTTAAACTCAATGGGCGTAACGACACCTATCTGCGTACCACCACTGATAAGACTAAGATAAAAGACGATTGATAGGGGGTACGGAAAATGGCTGTTAATATTTCTTATAAATGCCCCAACTGCGGAGCGGAGCTTTTCTGGAGCGCTGACAAAAACTGCTGGGCATGTGAATACTGCGACGGACAGTTTACTTTAAAAGACCTTGAAGAAGCAGGCGGTGACGCTAAAAAGGCGGAGGAACTCAACAAGGATAACGTTGAAAAGCATGAAGAGGTCGATAAGGACGAATACAAGGTTTCAAATGACGGCACAGTAGGAAGCGACCTTGTAAAATACACCTGCTCACACTGCGGAGCGGAGATAATCACTGACCGCTCAACTGCAGCAACAGTTTGCGTTTACTGCGGAAATGCGGTAATAATGGGAGAGCAGATAATAGACAATTTCTCCCCTGACTATGTTATACCTTTCAAAGTGCCGAAAAATCAGGTAATGGACGCTTTCCAAAAATTCAGCAAGAAGCCTCTTACACCGAAAGATTTCAACTGCGACAAGGTAGTGGACAAGATGCAGGGCGTTTATATCCCGTTTTGGCTCTATTCAGGAAACTGCGAAGGCTCTATTACTGCGGAGGGTATAAACACAAGAACATGGACTTCCGGAAACTACAGATACACTGAGAAAAAGTATTATTCAGTTTACAGAAACGGAACCCTCGATTTCAAAGCTGTTCCTGTGGACGCTTCTTCAAAGACTGACGATGACGCTATGGACTCTATCGAACCTTTTGACTACTCGGAAATGACAGCGTTCAATCCGGGTTATCTTTCGGGATATCTTGCAGAGAGATATGATGATGATAAGGATAAGTGCCTGCCCAGGGCTAAAGAACGTATCGAGAACACGACTCGTGACGAACTTAGAAATACTTGTAACTACAACAGCGTAAACGTTCAGTCATATGAAAAGCACACCGAGATAAAGGACGTTAAATACGCTATGCTTCCAACATGGCTTTTGTATACAACCTATCAGGATAAGCCTTATTTCTTTGCAATGAATGGTCAGACAGGTAAATTTATCGGAAACCTGCCTATAAGCAAGGGAAAGCTTGTGGCTTACTCGCTTCTTGGGGGCGTGGGCGGATATATTATCGGAGCTATACTTCAGATAATGGGAATATTCTAGTAGGGGGTATCAGCTAAATGCCTGAAATATCAACGGCGCTTATAATAAAAATAATAGTTATAGCGGTCGCCATAGGCGGTGGTATAGCGGTGATATATTCTGTGAAAAAAGCGGTATCGAACGCCATTGGCAGACAACTGAGCCGTGCCAACGACCTGCTAAGGACCATAAATGACGCAACTGAGGAAAGACAGAACAACGCCATGCAGTTTACTTATGTTGATCCTAATGTGGTGAACAACATAAAGAGAGATTTTCCTGACTATGATGAAAATATAGCAAGGAGCATAGTGGAAAACACTGTGATGAAATATTTTCTTGTTATAAACGGAGAAGCAAGCGAGAATCAGCTTGAATACTGTACCGAAGCGTTCAAGCAGAGAGCAGCCACGATGGCAAAAGACAACTCCTCAACGGTTACGCCAAAGCATTATGACGATATACATATCCACAAGTCGCAGGTGGCGTCTTATCATAGAGATCATGACGCTGCAACGGCAAAGTTTCAGGTATCTCTTGAATACAAGCTCAACGGGATAAAGGCACAGCACATTTATGAGGCGGATTATTCATACTATCTTTCAATGGGGATAGAGGCGAAAACGCCAGCCTTATATGTCAGTTCTGCGGAGCGCCTGTGGACACCGCAGGCTCGGTTTGTCCTTACTGCGGTTCTGAGATACACAGCTCTGTAGAGCGCACATGGAAAGTCAGCAGGGTATCCATGCTGAGATAGACAAGTTTAAAACCCCTTGGGGTGAAATAATACAGACAACGAAAGGAATTTAACTATGGGACTTATTAAGATGTTTACATCAGCAGTCGGCTCAACATTTGCCGATCAGGTAGTAGAGTACTTCAGATGTGAGGATATGTCAACTAAGATACTCTGCCAGCCGGCTACTCTTGTTAAGAGAGGAAAGACTGTGAACAACGGCACAGAGGGCGTTATCTCAAACGGTTCACGCTTTGACGTTGCGGTAAATCAGGCGGCTTTGCTTATCGAGAACGGCAGAGTACACGATTTTGTTATCGGTACACAGGAAACAGCAGGTCAGTATAAGTATGATTCAACTGTATCTCCGTCACTTCTTGGCGGCGGCTGGGGCGACCTTGGCGCTTCTATCAAGGAGATAGGCAGAAGATTTACAGCAGGTGGTCAGGCTATGAACACCATGCGTCTTATCTACATAAACCTCAGACCTCTGCCTGGAAACAAGATAGGCTTCGGCAAGATACCTTTCAGAGACGGCGAAATGAACCTCACTCTTAACGCACAGGGTCATGGTCAGTATGAACTTCAGATCGTAAACCCTATGAACTTCTATGAGAACGTTGTTCAGAACGTAAATAAGGTACTTACTGTTGACAGCCCTGACGGCGTGGCAGTTCTCGGCCAGCTTAAGGCTGACATGACACCTAAGTTCCAGAAGGCTCTTACAAGGATATCTGCTCAGAAAATACCATACGATCAGCTTGGTCTTTATCCTGATGAGCTTGCTGAAGCAATGAATGCAGAGCTTGAAGAAAAGTGGGCTACAAAGGGTGTTAAGGTAACAAGCCTTTCTATTGAGCTGAACGTGGACGAAGAGTCAAAGCAGAGAATCGCAAAATTCCAGGAGGCAAAAACTGTTGGAAGTGATCCTTCAATGCTCTATGCTATGGACAGAATGTCTATCAACAAGGCAAGAGAGGCAGCGGCAAGCAACGCAAACGGTGTTATGGCAGGCTTTATGGGCATGGGCATGGCAGGCGGCATGATGGGTCAGCCAATGGACGCAACAATGTATCAGCAGCAGATGCAGCAGAACATGATGAATCAGCAGGCTGCACAGGCAGCTCCACAGCAGGCAGCTCCAGCAGCTGCACCAACACAGGCTGCACCTGAGAACGGCTGGACTTGTGCTTGCGGAACAACAAACACAGGAAAATTCTGTGCTAACTGCGGACAGCCTAAGCCTGAGCCAAAGCCGGCAGCAGACAGCTGGAAGTGTTCATGCGGCACAGAGAACACAGGAAAATTCTGTGCAAACTGCGGTTCGCCAAAGCCAGAGCAGCCGGTAGGCTGGACCTGCTCATGCGGAGCAGTAAACAAGGGCAAATTCTGCGCTGAGTGCGGAAAGCCAAAGCCTGCATCAGAGCCGCTTTACAAGTGTGACAAGTGCGGCTGGGAGCCTGAAGATCCGAAAAATCCTCCTAAGTTCTGCCCGGAATGTGGAGATCCATTTAACGATAACGATATTCAGAAATAATTCTTATAGTTATTTTGAGCCGTCCTGCGGAATGCGGGGCGGCTCTTTTTGTGGGGCGATGTTCGGAAATGTGTCGGTTTATATAGTTTGTTTACATATGAAATATTGAAATTATCACGGATATGTGATATAATATATAGCGTATGATATTTTATATGGGTCTTTACCGATATACTAAAAATTTTTCCGAAAGGACTTGATCTAAATGCTGTCAGATATCGAAATCGCAAAGCAGGCGAAAATGCTCAAAATTGGGGAGGTCGCTGCTAAGCTCGGCATCTCAGAAGATGAATATGAGCCTTATGGTCACTACAAGGCTAAGCTTTCTGAGTCGCTTTATGCTAAAACTAAAAATGATCCAGATGGTAAGCTTATTCTTGTTACCGCTATAAACCCTACGCCTGCAGGAGAGGGCAAGACCACTATTTCCGTTGGATTGGCTGAGTCTATGAACAAGATAGGCAAGAAAGCTATGCTCGCTCTGAGAGAGCCTTCGCTTGGTCCTGTCTTTGGTATCAAGGGCGGTGCGGCTGGCGGTGGATACGCTCAGGTCGTTCCTATGGAAGACATCAATTTGCACTTCACAGGAGATATGCACGCTATAACTGCGGCTAACAACCTGCTCTGCGCCCTTATCGACAACCATATGCAGCAGGGAAACGAGCTTCACATTGACCAGAGAAGGATACTTTTCAAGCGCTGCCTTGACATGAATGACAGAGCGCTGAGAGATATTGTTATCGGTCTTGGCTCAAAGGTGAATGGTATTCCTAGAGAGGATTCTTTCCAGATAACTGTCGCTTCTGAGATAATGGCTATTCTTTGCCTAGCTTCCGATCTGGCTGACCTTAAGGCTAGAATTGAGAAGATACTCGTTGCTTACACAACTGACGGAAAGCCTGTTTATGCTAAGGATATAGGCGGTTGCGGTGCTATGACTGCTTTGCTGAAAGACGCTCTGAAACCTAACCTTGTTCAGACGCTTGAGAACAATCCTGCTCTTATCCATGGCGGTCCATTCGCTAATATCGCTCACGGCTGTAACTCAGTAAGAGCCACAAAGCTTGCTTTGAAGCTTGCTGACTACACTATCACTGAGGCTGGTTTCGGCTCAGACCTTGGCGCTGAGAAATTCTTTGATATCAAGTGCAGATACGCTGGTCTTAAACCAAGTTGCGTAGTTCTGGTGGCTACTGTAAGGGCATTGAAATACAATGGCGGTGTTCCGAAAACTGAGCTTACTAACGAAAATGTTGAGGCTCTCGAAAAGGGTATCGTAAACCTGAAAACTCATATCGAGAATATGCACAAGTTCGGTGTGCCTGTAGTGGTGGCTATAAATAGATTCCATACTGATACTGAGGCTGAGCTTGCTGTTATCGAGAGAGTTTGCGGTGAAATGGGTGTTGAGTTCTCACTGGCTGAGATATTTGCTAAAGGCTCTGAGGGCGGTATCGACCTTGCGGAGAAGGTTTGCAAGACTATCGAAACAAAGCCGTCTGAGTTCAAGCCGCTTTATGACGAGAAGCTGCCTATCAAGGATAAGCTTGATATACTTGCGAAAGAGATATACCGTGCAAACGGCGTGATCTATACAAAGCAGGCTGAAAAGGCTATAAAGGAGATCACTGACCTTGGATTCGGGGATATCCCTGTTTGCGTGGCTAAGACGCAGTATTCACTGTCTGACGACCCGACAAAGCTTGGAAAGCCTGAGAATTATGAGATAACAGTAAGAGATGTAAGGCTTTCAGCCGGTGCAGGATTTGTGGTAGCTTATACGGGCGATATTATGACAATGCCTGGTCTGCCTAAGAAGCCTGCGGCTTATAATATCGATTGCGATAATGAGGGCAATATCTACGGATTGTTCTAAGCCGTTTAAGTGAGGAGCAGGGGGTTAAATAAGGAATGAGGAATGAGGAATTGGCATAGCTGAACCGAGCCGATCATTCAGAACCGAGCGTAGCGAGCACTAAAACGCAGGCTCAAGCCCGGCGTTAGAGGGCTTGTGGGTTCTTAGGGCAAAGCCCTAAGCGGAGTATGAGGCAGAGCCTCATTCGGCGTAAGCCGACTAGGTGCAGATTTAATGAAAAAAAGCACGCAAAAGTTGTGCCTTATCACAAAGTAATATCGGAGTGAAAAATCTGCACCGCCTACCCTCTCCCTTAGCAAATGTAACTCCGCAAAGAGCGTAACGATTTTGCGGCGGAGCAAACTATCCTGAAACATTGTAGGGGCGAACAGCGTTCGCCCGTGTGTGCAGAGTGGCGTGATATTCAGAAATGCGACAGCCCGTTCGGAGGGGTAATGCCGTGATTGTCATATTCTTGATGTCGAATTATTCGGGCGACATTGTTGTGATATTCTCCGTTAATTCAACGGACGAGAAATAACGGGACGCCGAGGGCGTCGTCCCCTACAGATGTGATAGGATAGTTTTTATGGTTATTCTAACCATGTTGTTACCGTTGGCTTGTTACTTCGGCGGGCAAGCAAATGTGTTTTGATAGCAAGTGAAAATATACGAACCGAGGTGAGCGGCAGTGACAGATACAGCGGTGAAAAAGAGTGCGGAAAGTGTGAAAATGCCTGAGAACGGCAAGAAAAAACATCTATCTTGGCAGGCCGTTGCCTGCGTTTGCCTTGTGGCAGTCAGCGTGGTGCTGAACGTGGTCGCCTGGAAAAGTACGGCGTTCTGCGACTGGTATACGGCACACGTTTTTCCAATTTGGGGAAATACATATGGCAGGCTCACTTCGCTGTTGCCGTTCTCTTTTGGCGAACTGCTTATTGCGGTAGCAGTTTTCGGTATTCCGCTTTCGCTGGTGGCTATGCTGGTGCTTGTGATAGTCAGAAAAGGCAAGAGAAAGAAAACTGCGAAAATTTTCGGGCTTGTTTATATGTGGATAGTCACTTTTGTTGTGACGGTGCAGACCTTTAACTGCTTTGTTATTTATCATTGTTCAAGCTTTGCGGAACTTAACGGCATACCTTCGGAACAGCACACTAGGACGGAGCTTGAAGCACTTGGCAACAAGCTTGTTACGGAGATAAATGCGCTTAGCAAAGAGGTGGAGCGTGACGGCGAGGGAAAATTCGTGCTGACCGCTGACCTTGACAAGACGGCTCAGGAGGCTATGCGTGGGCTTGGAAGCGAATTTAAAAACCTCGGGGGATTTTATGTAACTCCGAAAGCTATAAAATGCTCGTTCTTTATGAGCCAAATGGACCTTATGGGCATCTATTTCCCATTCTCTATGGAGGCTAACTACAATCAGGATATGTATAAGGCGAAGCTTCCTGACACTATCTGCCATGAGCTTGCTCACACGAAAGGCTATATTCAGGAGGACGAGGCGAACTTTATCGCCTTTATGGCGTGCGATAGATCGGACAATGCTGATTACCGCTATTCGGGCTATCTGGCGGCGCTTGGCGAGGTTAGAAACAAGATTTTTGACTACGCTTCTGACGATAAGAAGATAGAATTTGACAGCTCTATCTGCGACGAGGTGTGGGCTGATATGGAAGCAAACTGGGACTACTGGCGGAGCGTTGACGAGGCTAAGGACACTGTTTTCGACAGTGAGGCAGTGGGGGAGATATCTGACAAGGCAATGGAAAAATCTCTGAAGCTCAACGGCGTTGAGGACGGCAAGCAGTCCTATGGCAGAATGGTGGATCTTATGCTAAACTACTTCAAGGACAAGGGTGAGCTGTGATGAAAATTCTTGCGGTCATTCTGTTTCTCGGGATAATGCTCAGTTCATGCGGAAACAAGGCGGACAGTGAAAGACTCAATGATTCGGCTTTTACCACTACTGCGGAAAGCTCTGTGGTGGATAGTGACAGCATGGAAGTTGACGAAAACTCACATGTCGGTAATGAGAGCGGTATTAAGGGCGACAGCTCGGAGGACGATATGAAGTGGCGGCTTTTTGAGGACACTTATAAGGAAACTGACAGCGGCAGGGCTGCGGAAAATTATGCTCACAACAATGGCATAAAGATAGATGGCTTTGTGAAATACGGGCAGGAAAATCCCCCTGTGTGCGATCTGATACTTGGCGAAACCAAGTTCGCAGGGGTAGGCTGTGAGGTCATTGCGGCTTATAATTATCTCACATACGAGGGCTTTGAGCCTGACATGGCAAAGCTTGCTTATGATTTTGAGAAAAATGCTCTTATTGCGGCGGATGGGTCGCTGGGGTCTAATCCTAGAAAAATAAGCGGTCTTTTTAAGGCAATGGGAGTGGGATACAAAAGATTTTATAAGGCTGAGGAGGCTCAGGCGGCTGTTGACGAGGGCAAGCCTGTGATAGTTTCTTACCATATCGGGTTGAATATTTTCAGCGGTATCCACACGGTTTTCGCTGTTAAAGAGGAGGGCAGGCTGTATGTTTACAACTGCTACAATTCAGCGGCGGACAAGACAGAGGTGGAGAGCATTTATCAGCTTATGAATAAAAACAGCCTTTTTATTGTGGGCTACACGGAAGATGACGGTCAAATGAGGTGATAGGTTGACAAAGGTATACAAAACATCATCTGCGGCGGAAACTATCGCTTTGGGTGAGGAGATAGGCAGACGGCTGAAAGGCGGCGATCTTATCGCTTACAGCGGTGGTCTTGGTGCAGGAAAGACTACTATTACCAGGGGAATTTCTATTGGCATGGGACTTGGCGACGAGGTGACTTCGCCGACCTTTGCATTGGTGAACGAATACCGTGGGGACAGGCTCAGCCTTATACACTTTGATATGTACCGCATAAATTCGGCGGACGATCTGGAAACTACAGGCTTTTTTGACTACATGGACGAAGACACTGTGCTTGCGGTGGAATGGTCGGAGAATATTGCGGAGGAGCTGCCTGAGGACGCTTTGAGGATAGATATTCAGCGCATTGACGAGGACAGCAGGGAGATAAGCATAACTGCACCTGAGGGAGATGATAGATTTGAAGATATTAGCTATTGACACAAGCGGAAAGGTCGCTTCAGTGGCGGTGACGGAAGGAGAGAAGCTTCTTTGGGAGAAATCTGTATACACAAAGCTCACTCATTCCCAGGTGATATTGCCTATGGTGAAGCAGGCACTAGAGGAAACAGGGCTTACTTATACTGACCTTGACTGTGCGGCTATCGCAAAGGGTCCGGGGTCATACACCGGTCTTAGGATAGGCGTGGCGGCTGTAAAGGGAATGTGCTTTGGCTGTGAGAGTTTAAAAAGCGCAGGAGTTTCCACTCTGCTTTCGCTGGCTTACAACTGCATAGATTTTGAGGGCAGGATAATTTCTGTTATGAGGGCAAGGCCTAAGATAGTTTACGCAGGCGAGTTTGAGTGCAAAAATGGCGTTGTCACGAGGATATCCGCTGACAGAGTTTGCCCTGAGGAGGAAGTTTTTTCGGAAGAATTTTCTGAAAAAACCATGCTTGTGGGTGACTGTGCGACAGAGATAAAGGCGAAATATTTCGCTGACAACGAAAATGTTCAGCTTGCAAGCTATGTGAACAGGCTGCAGAGGGCATCGTCGCTGTGTCTTGCGGTGGAGGCTCAGCCTGAGATAATGGTTTCGGCGGACAGGCTGGAGGTATCATATTTGCAAGCTACAAAGGCGGAAAAGGATAAGGCACATAGGGATAAATAGGAGGAAATTAATATGAAAATTGCTATCGGCTGCGACCATGCAGGTCCTGAGCTTAAGGCGGAGATACTGGCACATCTGGACGAAAAGGGTGTGGAATACACTGATTTTGGTATTCAGGCAGGAGAGAAAGTGGACTATCCTGACAAGGCAAAGGAAGTTTGCGAGAAAGTGGCTTCGGGCGAATACGAAATGGGAATACTCATATGCGGAACTGGTATTGGAATGTCGATGAGCGCAAACAAGATAAAGGGAATAAGAGCGGCTTGCTGTTCGGATTATTTCTCTGCTAAGTATACAAGAGCGCATAATGACGCAAATGTGCTTTGCATTGGTGCGAGAGTGCTGGGTGCAGGCTTGGCTATCGAGCTGGTTGACGTTTTCCTTGAAACGGAGTTTGAGGGTGGCAGACATCAGAGGAGAGTTGATAAGATCTCTGAGTTGGAGAAGTAGTGAGAAGTTAGGAGTGAGAAATTAAGGTATCGCCTTATGACGAAGGATTTTTTCTGACTTTTTGCTTTATGGAGCAGGGCGGCTTGTTGTTGCCCTGCTTTTTTTATGGGTACAAAAACGCTGACAAGCTTTTTCGCCTGTCAGCCGTTTCTATATTGGGGTTTGTATTTTTAGGTAAAAACCGTAATGGCAAGGTTTTTATTAGATAGCGTCGAATGCTTCGCTGAGATCGTAGATGATATCGTCGATATGCTCTGTACCGATAGAAAGTCTGATAGTGTTTGGCTTTATACCCTGATCTGCAAGCTCTGCTTCGTTAAGCTCTGCGTGTGTTGTTGATGCTGGGTGGATAACCAGTGACTTAACGTCTGCTACGTTTGCAAGTAGTGAGAAGAGTTTCAGGTGGTCGATAAAGTTCTGAGCTGTCTTTGCGTCGCCCTTTATCTCGAATGTGAAGATAGAACCACCGCCGTTAGGGAAATACTTCTTGTAAAGTGCCTGCTGGCTTGGATCGTCTGATACTGAAGGGTGATTTACCTTTTCTACCTTTGGGTGCTTGTTAAGGAAGTCAACTACCTTAAGTGCGTTCTCAACATGACGTTCAACTCTCAGGGACAGTGTTTCAAGACCCTGCAGGAAGATGAATGCGTGGATAGGTGAAAGTGTTGCACCTGTATCACGGAGAAGGATCGCACGGATACGAGTTACAAATGCTGCGCCAGGGGCTGCGTCTGCAAAGCTTACACCGTGGTAGCTTGGGTTTGGTTCTGTGAGCTGTGGGAACTTGCCTGACTTCTTCCAGTCAAACTTGCCGCTTTCAACGATAACTCCGCCGATTGTTGTGCCGTGACCGCCGATAAACTTTGTTGCAGAATGGATAACGATATCTGCGCCGTACTCGATAGGCCTTACGAGATATGGAGTAGCAAATGTGCTGTCAACGAGAAGTGGGATATTGTGTGCGTGTGCGATATTTGCGATAGCTTCGATATCAACTACGTCTGAGTTAGGGTTGCCAAGAGTTTCGATATAGAGAGCCTTTGTGTTCTCCTTGATAGCCTTTTCAAAGTTAGCCGGGTCAAGCGGATCGACAAATGTTGTTGTGATGCCGTAATCAACAAGAGTGTGTGCAAGCAGGTTATATGTGCCGCCATAGATGTTCTTTGCAGCTACGATATGATCGCCTGCAAGGGCTACGTTCTCAATAGCGTATGTTACTGCTGCTGCGCCTGATGCAACTGCAAGAGCTGCTGTGCCGCCCTCAAGAGCTGCGATACGTCTTTCAAAAACGTCCTCAGTTGGGTTTGTAAGTCTGCCATAGATGTTGCCTGCGTCCTTAAGAGCGAATCTGTCAGCGGCATGCTGTGAGTTATGGAAAACGTATGATGATGTCTGATAAATAGGAACGGCTCTTGCGTCTGTTACAGAGTCTGCTGTTTCCTGACCAACGTGGAGCTGAAGTGTTTCAAATTTAAGATTTCTTTCGTTTATTGCGCTCATTTTAAATTACCTCTTTCATTAAATTGATGTTTTTTAAATCCGATAAAAATTTTTGTTACTGAACTTTATGCTGATTTTAACAGCAACACATACAGCACATACACATTCGTGAATCGTACGCTGTTTTCAGTTTCAGTATTTTTACACTCATTTTCAACGCCTCATTTCAAATTCATATTAATCCTAGTCGTTTAGTATGTTTTAGCGTATCTATACTATACCACACCCATAGAGGAATGTCAATAGGTTTAAGATGATTTTTCGCATTTTTGTGAAAATTGATATTAATTCTATCGATTTTGTAGGATTTAAGGGCAAAATGCACAAGGGGGAGTGAGGAATGAGGAATTGGCAAAGCTGAACAGAGTTGTGCTCAAGTATGAAGTAAAAGATAGCACCGAGCGTAGCGATTTGCGGTGGTAGGAAGTTGCCCGAAATATTGTAGGGGACGATGCCCTCTGTGTCCCGTTCGGAAGGGCAATGCCGTGTTTTTACTGTTTGTTATTAAATTTGTATAAAACTATCGTTTACCGACACTTTATAATTGTATACCAAAATAAATATTTTCGGTTGACAATAGGTTCGGTATGTGATACAATATTAATTGTCAAATAAAAAGTAAAGGATAGGTTTACAATGAATAACAATGCTAAAAACAAAACAAAACAAATAGTCGGTATCGGAGTTATGACGGCTATAATCGCTGTGCTTTCACAGATAACTATTCCGCTGCCTACTCACGTTCCTGTTACGCTCCAGACTTTTGCTGTGGCTCTGGCAGGATATTTTCTCGGCTGGAAGGGCGGTGCTGTGTCTGCTCTGGTCTATGGTCTGCTGGGCGCTATCGGTGTGCCTGTGTTTGCAGGCTGGTCAGGCGGTTTTTCCGTTATCGTAGGATATACAGGCGGATTCATTTACGGATTTATCGTTATGGCTCTTCTTTGCGGTCTTGGCGCAAAGTTCTGCTCTGACAAGATAAGCGGTAAGGTCATCGCTATCGTGCTTGGTATCGCAGGTCTTGCTTGCGACCACCTGCTCGGTGCTATCCAGTACGCTATCGTTGCTAATATCTCTATTGGCAAGTCTATCCTTCTTGTTTCTGTTCCTTATCTTGTAAAGGACGTTATCTCTGTTGTTGCTGCTTACCTTATCAGCATCGAGCTTGTAAGCAGACTTGCAAAGACAGGTTGCTATGCTTACAAGAGAGCCTGAGCTTAGATTTCATCATCTGCTGTGCCTGCCGCTTTTTCAGGGAAAAGGCTACAGTGACGGTTTTTCGGTGAATATGCAGTCTGTGAAAGACAGATTGGAGAGCGAGGACACTGCGGTGCGGTTTGTGTGCAGCGGAGATATGATATGTCAGCACTGCCCAAACAGGACGGAGGACGGTTGTTTGCTTGACGGCTGTGGCGGAACGGTGGCACAGAAAGACAGCGAGGTTTGCAGACTTTCTGAGATAAAATGTCACTCAGTGGAGAATTATCGCAGTGCGCTGACAAGGCTGAGAAGCAAAATGGATAAAAAGGCATTTGATATACTATGCTCGGAATGCCGCTGGGCAAAGCTTGGTTTGTGCAGCTTTGAAAAGTGGCGTGAGGGCGTTGATGGATTGCTTTCTTCGTGACAGGTCACGTCTGTCATTTTTTTACACATAAGTACAGCTCCTGAGAAGAAACTCGGGAGCTGTACATTTTTTTGCTTATTCTTCACTTGCCTGATATGCGGATAGGAATTTCTCGTAGATATCGGGATAATGTTTTTTTAGTCTTACAGGCTTAAGGTCGGAGGTGGTGAAGCAGTGGGAGGTGTGGGCAAGGCAGGCTGTTTTCTGAGTGGTAAGGTCAAAGATCTCGTAGTCAAGCTCATAGGCACAGCCGTTGAACTTTGACAGCTTACAGCGCACTTCAAACTCATCTCCGAAACGGACGGGATATTTATAGTGTGTTTCAACAGAGAGGACAGGAGAAACTATGCCACGTTCTTCTATTTGGTGGAAAGGGCAGCCAAGCTGTTCCATAAGGTCAACACGGGCTTCCTCAAGCCAACGGACGTAATTTGAATGGTGGATTATATCCATGCGGTCTGTTTCATAATAAAAGGCTTTTCTTTTGTAGGGGGTAAGTGTCATTTTATGTCCTTCTTTCTGTGGGTTTGACGTTGACGTTTTATATATGGGTGTGATAAAAATAGCGGGCGACCAATGGCCGCCCCTAATTGTTGCTGAGTTATTCAAGCCATATGAAGTTGTTATCGGTGTTCACAAAGTCCATATTATAAAGGAAAATGACCTTTGTTATGCCGTTGTCTTTTACATACTCGCTGACGGTCTTATCCATGATGTGGTAATAACGCATATCTATCATTGTGATGTGCTTATACTTGTCGGCAAAGTATGGCATAACTGTGTTTGCGTAGCTGTCCTTTATAATAAGGACGTGTTCATCGCTTTCGCCGTTTGTTTCTATTTCCGTGAGGGCGAAGTTTCCACCCATGAATGTGGAGTATTTATCCTTTTTGGTCTTGAATGAATCGTCAAAAAGGGTGTCTGTTTGTTTGCTTTCTTCAACATAATTTACCTTTACGCTGTTGTCAGGATTTGTGTAGAAGTGCATTTCGTCAGCAGCGGAGAAGTCTGTTGGGGCTTTTGAATAAAGTGTGCCATGAAAGTCCTTTACAGTTTCTATATTGTAGGATACCTGTGGGATATCTTCATTCATGGCTGTCATAAGTGCGTCAAATCCCACTTTTGCGCCCTCGGCTGTCCAGTGGTGGTCGGTCTTATAGAAAACCTGCGTGGACTTTGCAGCGTCTTTGAGCTGGTCATATGGGAAGCAGAGGTTTATCCTGTCGCTGAGGATAGAGCTTATATACTTTTCGCTTTCAAGCTGATCGTCGGTCTGTGTGACCGCAGGGAGCTTGTCTGACATAACGGAAACTGCATTCGGCACAAGAAGAAAGCTTACGTCGACGGATTTATCGAGGCTGTCAGCAAAATCGTTAAGACAGCTTATATTTTTCTCGATAAGAGGTCTGTTTTCCTGATAGTCTTGGAGATAATAGCCGTCCTTGCCGAAATATACGCCGTTCTGATAGTTTTTCAGAAGCGTGCGGTCGGTGACTGTTTTAAGACTCACAAGCTGGTCTTTCATGAATATCTGATCGGACATATAGCTTTCGATATCCGATGTGAACTCGCCTTTTTCAAGCTTTTTCCACGAAAACTCAGGGGCTTGCTGGAGATAGCGGTTCTCATTTTCGGAGAACTCACGGTCCTCGGAAATAAAGCTTGCCACTGCAAATCCGAATATGAACAGCAGAAAGCACACTATTATAATATAGTTTTTAAGTTGTTTTTTCATATCTGCCGTCCTCCTTTAAAATCTGAAATACAGGAACGGATTGAATGAATTACCTGCAAGGTAGGCGGTGGAAACTGCCAAAAGTGTTAATGCGAACAGCGGTTGGAGTATACAGCCGCATATCTCAGGACACTTGATCTGAAGCTTCAAGGCGAGCTTTTTAGGAAGCTGTGTTGAAGCTATCACAAGTATCACTATTGTTACTGCATACTGTGCGAGCCAGAACACTGTTTGGTGATTTATGAGAGGAAGTCCCCCTGCGCCGAACATATTTTTGAAGTTCTGTGTGAGCTTGCCGAAATCTTCATAGGAGAATATTCCCCAGCCTATGACTATAAAAAGAAGTGCATAGAGGTGCTGGAAAAATGCAGGTATCTTTTTCAGGGCTTTGCCCAAGAAAAGCTTTTCACATAGGAGTATCACACCGAAGTACACGCCCCATAGCATAAAGTTCCAGTTTGCACCATGCCAGAAGCCTGTGAGAAACCACACTATCATAATGTTTAGGCACTGTCTTGCTTTGCCCTTGCGGTTGCCGCCAAGAGGGATATAGACATAATCTCTGAACCAGCTTGAAAGTGACATATGCCAGCGTCTCCAGAAATCTGTGATAGAGGTGGAGATGTAAGGGTAGTTGAAGTTCTCAAGAAAGTCGAAGCCGAACATTTTGCCAAGACCTATCGCCATATCGGAATAGCCTGAGAAGTCAAAGTATATTTGGAAGGTATAGGCTATTATGCCCAGCCAGCTTGCGGCAACGCTCAGTTCGGATTGTGCTGAGTTTGAGATAGTGTCGAAAAGCTCGCCGATAGTATTTGCGAGAATGACTTTTTTGCCAAGACCTATGGAAAATCTCCAGACGCCCTGTGCAAAATGCTCTATGCTCTCGTTACGCTTTTTGAGCTGTTCCGCAACGTCGATGTATCTTACGATAGGACCTGCGATAAGCTGTGGGAAAAGGGCAACATAGGTGGCAAGGTCAAGGAAGTTCTTCTGACTTCTTACTTCGCCCTTATAAACGTCGATAACGTAGGAAAGGGTCTGGAAGCTGTAGAATGAGATACCGATAGGGAGGGCAAGACCCAAGGACTTTATCTGCGTGCCGAAAATGCTGTTTGCTGCACCGATGAAAAAGTCGGTATATTTAAAAAACAGAAGAAGCCCGATGTTCCACACCACCGCTCCTATCATTGCGATGAGCGGAGTGTATTTTTTTGCGTTTTTACGCTGTTTGTCTGCCAATAGTCCTGTTATATACGCAACGATAGTGGAAGCTATCATGAGGACGATATAAACAGGTTCGCCCCATGCGTAAAACACAAGGCTGAAAATAAACAGCACCAGATTGCGTGTTATGCGTGGGACGATATAATACGTTATCAGTACAATAGGCAGGAAAGCGAACAGAAATGTTGTACTTGAAAAAAGCATATATTTATTACTCCTAGCCTATTATCTCTTTTGCTTTATCGTTGTCGTTTGAAAGACAGAGGTAAACATAATTGCCGTTGGTTACAAGAACAGGGTCATTAAGCTTTGTCATTTCCTCAGGGACATAGTTTTCAAAAACCTTTTTCTGGCTTTCAACTCTTGCTGTAAGTGTATCTGTGATAGCCTTTGCACTGTCCGCGTCCTTGGCTTCAAAGCAGTCTATCTCCTCGGCTGTTCCTCCTGACGAGCTTACATAGACCTTAGCCTTTGTATAGCTGTCTGCTGATATGCCGATTATCTTTTCTATCTTTGCTTCGTCAAGCTCTGCGAGCTCGTCCTTGAACTCTATGCCGTCCTTGAGCTTGTCAGCAACGGCTGTTACGTCAACGCCTCGTTTGTCTGAGCGGCTGCCGCTGAATTTGCGGAGCTTGCTGTGCTGCTGTCGGAGCCTGAGCCGCAGCCTGTAAGTGCTGCTGTGCCAATGCACATAACTGCCATAAGAGTGCAGAGTATCTTCTTTGTTTTCATAATTCTTCTTTCCTTTCTTATGTGTTGTCGATTATATAGTTGAGCCACTTGTCGCAGTATTCGCTCATAAGGTGTATTCCGTCTGAGGAGGCTTCCTCCGGAAGAGTGCCGTCTGCGCCTGCTACAGCAGAGGTACAGTCAAGATAATTTATACCTGTCTGCTGTGCCACCTCTGAGATAGCCTGATTGAATGTGGCTACATTTGTGTTATTTATGGCGTCGCCCTGTAAGCTTCTTGAAGCTGTTACAGGGAGGATAGATTCAGCATAGATAACAGCGTCAGGCTGTATCTCCTGAATTTTTGTGATAAGCTGTGTATAATAATCCTTGAAGGTGTCGATATAAGGCCAGCCAAGCTCGTTAGTTCCGAGGTTTATATACACTCTGCCATATTGTCTTTCTCCAAGAGCGTCGATAACAGTGCCTGCATTGCCGTTTGAAAGGGTGATGTTCTGGTCTGTCATAACGGTGTCGATGTGCATTCCCACAGAGCAAAGGAATGTTGCTTTTGGTTTATCGCAGTTGTTTTGCAGACCAACTGTTCGCGAGTCGCCTATGAAACTGCGTCGGAAAGGTCGTCGGCGTCATCATGGGTAACTGAGCTGTCAGTAAGGCTTTCATCTATGCCACTCTCATCGACCATGCTTTCTGCCTGAGAAGAGTTGTCTGCATTGCTCTCGGAGCTTTCGCTCTCTGCCACAGAGCTTGAAGCTGACATCTTCTTTGCTTCCACAGCCCTGCTGTTGCCGCTTCCTGCATGGAAGCCCCATATTGCCGCAAATGCTATGCACACAAGACAACTCAATGACACTATGCTTTGCTGTGCTGTGGCTCTTTTTTTTCTTATATTTTTCAAATTGCTACCGTGTTGGCTCTCCATTATACTACCTCTTATATTATCTCTCCTGACCTGCAAAAAAGCAGATCCGTTTCAAAGATTATCATAACACATTTTACAGCCTTTTTCAAGTGCTTTTTAGTCGAATTAAGGATTTTCTTCACTTTTTACAAACAGACGCAAAAAAGTCGGGAGAATTTGTTCTGCCCGACTTATTGTTGACAAATTATTCTGTTTTATTTGTTTGAAAAAGTTTTATTTCCAAAGCTTTTCAGGATAAACGCCAGCCTCTATAAGCTTTGCGATATCGGCTTTAACGGTTGGCTTATCCTCTTTATATGTAACGCCGAACCACTTATCGTGAGTTTCCAGAAGCTTGCAGTCTGCAACACCTGTTTTTATCATTGTATCGATACCTGCAGGGAGGAGAAACTCCGCTGTCAGGCTGTCTTTATTTTCTTTCATAAAGTCTGTGAACATACCATTGAGCTTATCTATAAAGCCGTCAGGGCAAGCCCACATATTCATTGACACATAGCAGTTCTCGTCAAGCTCGGCTGTTTCTTCCTTGCCTGAATAGACCTCGCCGTCATTCTCACGGCGGATATTGTAGGTTTCAACAACGTCTGTGAGCATAGAGTCTTTCACTTCGCAGACGCCTCTGTTCACTGCACCGAAGTCGCTTAGAGTGTTTTTCAGTATGAAGCCTGCCATGCCGAGATGAAGTTTTTTGCGATCTGAGTTTTCATTGCAGAGAAAATCGTGGAGCTTCACAAAAGCTTCCTTACCGTAAAAATCATCAGCGTTTATTACTGCGAAAGGCTCATTTATAACGCCCTTGCAGCAGCAGACTGCGTGACCGTGACCCCATGGCTTAACACGCCCCTCAGGAACGGAATAGCCCTCCGGAAGACAGTCAAGCTCCTGATAAACGTAATCTATCTTGACGTATTTTGAGATACGGTCGCCTATCATTTTATCAAAGGCATCACGGATATCCTTTCTTATAATGAATACGACCTTGTCAAAGCCTGCCTCAACGGCGTCATAGATAGAATAATCCATTATTATCTCGCCGTTTGGGCCGAAAGGTTCAAGCTGTTTTATGCCGCCTTTGAAGCGACTTCCAAGACCTGCGGCAAGTATGCAAAGGGTACAACTCATAATTTTTTATCTCCTTGTTCTTTGGTTTATATTTTTTTATTTGATTTTTATCAGAATAAGTGCATACGGTTATCTTCAAATTTTATCCCGCACTTTTTCACCCAAGCTATAAAAAGCTCGGAGTTATCCTTTTCCCATGGGAAAGTCAGGACTTTTTTGCCTGATGAATACACTTCGACTCTCTCTAACCATTTTGTGCATTTAACATGAGATATCTCATCGCTTGACCAACAGTTTCCTTTATAGAACAGTTTTTTGCCCATAACTGAAATAGTGGGACTATTCTTTTCCTTGACCGTTGTCACAACTACAAGGACGATTATCAAGCCTATAAAGCACCAAAAAACGATATCTCCGGCAGACATCGACCCATTCGGGTTTCCAACATAGCGGCGTAAGAAAAATCTTATGCCATATATCAGTGCGAAAGCTGCTATGGCGGCAAATATTTTAACTGTGCTGCTGCTTTTGCCTATCTCAAAGTTTACGTCAGACATATCGGGCTGACAGTTTTGAAAAGCTGAATTTTCTTTTGCGAGCTTTTCGAGCTTTATATTGCCCGTTTGATAGTTATTCATAAATTCTCCCTACAACTTTCAAGTTAAATTTTATTCTATTTCTTAAAATTATATTAACATTATGCCATACTTTAAAGTAAATGTCAAGAGATTTTGACATTTTTATTCAGTTTTTTGCAATGCTTTTCTGCGTATTTTACAACTTTCTTACACTTGACAGGGTGATACTAATGTGATATACTGATATGACAAAAATCAAATAATATCCCTGAAAAGGGCGGAGGATGATATAAATGGCTAAGACGGCTTTGGTAACAGGCGCAAGCTCGGGAATTGGCAGAGAGATAGCGAGAGATCTGTCTGCAAGGGGCTTTCGTGTGATACTCAGCGCAAGACGTGAGGAAAGGCTCAGAGATCTTGCGTCGGAGCTTGGTGACAACACAAGGGTGATAGTTTGCGATGTTTCCGACAGGGAAGAATGTCTGCGGCTTTATGAGGAAACAAAGAGCGAGAAAATATCGGTGCTTGTTAACTGTGCAGGCTTTGGAGCAGTGGGCAGCTTTGATGAGCTTCCTCTGGACACTGAGCTTAAAATGATAGACACCAACGTTACGGCGGTGCATATGCTTACAAAGCTGTTTTTGAAAGACTTTGTTGCCGCTGACAGGGGTTATATAATGAATATAGCTTCCTCGGCAGGGCTTATGTATGGTGGCCCTATGATGGCAACATACTATGCTTCAAAGGCTTATGTTGTGAGCCTTACCAGCGCAATATATGAGGAGTTGAGGGCGAGAAACAGCAGGGTACACGTTTGTGCGGTATGCCCGGGTCCTGTGGATACGGAGTTCAATGACGTTGCAAACTGCAAGTTCGGCGTAAGCTCCATAACACCACAGTTTTGTGCAAAAAAGGCTCTTGAGGGAATGTTCGGCAGAAAACTCATCATTATCCCTGAGAAGTCTATAAAGGCACTTTATGCAGGGGCTAAATTTGCTCCTAGAGGTATCGTACTGAAAATGACTGGAAAGGTGCAGAAGAAAAAGCTTGATAAATGACGGTTTAGTATTTTTACATAAGATAAAAAAGTTTTGTAAAGTGCGGAAATTGGGCTATACTTCTAAAAATCAATAGTACAAATTGTTGTGATTGCATAAGAAAACGTTATCATATTTGGTAAATCGGCCGATTGAATTTTTTCGGAAAATAAAGTACAATGTAAGTAAAGTTATTTAAGAAAGGAAGTTTTAGAAATGAAACTTACAAAGATTTTCGCAGGCATGGCTGCAGCAGCTATAGCTGCAACAGCTATGGCAACAACAGCTTTCGCAGCTGATAAGGGCCCTAACGGATCAAATGGCGTTTCTGTATTTGGCATTTATATCCCAATGACAGAGGATGAGGCTAAGGCTAATGGCATTCTAGATGAGAACGGCAAGGGTCCGGATGATTGGGCTTCACTCCCTATCACAGTTACTGTTGACGGTGTAAAGATCGATGGTGAGGATGCAACTATCAACGATCAGCCAAAGCTCCTTTATTGGCAGAGCGGCGAGCTTAAGCTTGAACTTGCTAATGTTTACAATCCAGACGTTTACGGTGAGCAGAAGGAAATGAACGATCAGCTCTTTTCAACAATGCCGGCTAAGTCAATTGAAGTAACATTTACTATCAGCGGACTTACAAGCGATCTTTCAGCAGCTGCTTGTGACAAGTCTACAACTGGTCAGGCATATCTCGGCGGCGGTTTCTCACTTGATGGTGCTGCATTCAACACAACATTCTGGCAGGATGGCTCAGATCTTAACCCTGCAGAAACTCAGTTCACACTTGCAAAGGTAACAGGCAATGGTCAGTACACAGTTGGTCTGACATTCCCGGATCAGGGCGGAGATAACACATCAAGCGGCACTGACAGCAAGACTGACTCAACAGCAGACAGCAAGTCTGACAGCAAGACTGATTCAAAGGCTAACAGCACAGCCGCAACAACTTCTTCAAAGACTGGTACAACAGGCACAACAACTGCTACATCTTCAAATGCAGCTTCTGACAAAACAGCAGCTACAGGCGCAACAGCAGGTATCGCTCTTGCAGGTATCGCTCTCGCAGGTGCAGCTATCGTAGTTTCTAAGAGAAAGTAATCTTAACTGAGGACTTGTTTCTTAGGGTACATAATTAAAATAACTAAAGGGACTTCCACTGTGAAGTCCCTTTTTGTGTGTGGTATAAAAAATAAAAAAATATCGGCGAATAGTCTAGACAAATGGTAATTAATATAGTATAATGATTGTATACTTTTATTTTGGAGTTATTTTTTATGAGAGTTATTACAGGTTCATGCAGAGGAAAAAAGCTTAAAACTTTGGAGTCGTTGGATACAAGACCAACTACAGATATGGTAAAAGAGGCTGTTTTTTCCATTATTCAGTTTGATGTACCCGCAAGCTCGGTGCTTGACCTTTTTGCAGGCAGCGGTCAAATGGGTATAGAGGCTCTCAGCCGTGGGGCTAGTCACTGCGTTTTCGTGGACAGCAATCCTGAGGCTGTGGCTATCGTCAAGGATAATGTGGATTCATGCGGTTTCAATAAGGAATCCCGTGTGCTTTGCATGGATAGTCTGGAATATCTTAAAGTTGCCAAAGCCGGGCTTGATATAGTTTTTATCGACCCGCCTTACAGAATGGGCATAGTTGAAAAGGCTTTGGAGCTTGTGGAGAGCAAGCTCAATGATGGTGCTATCATTGTGTGCGAGCATGAAAAGGAGCTTGAGCTTGGAGAAAGCTACGGCAGACTTAAGCTTCATAAGAGATATAAATACGGTAAGACCGCTTTGACGGTCTATAAGATACCAATGAAAGAAGTGGACTATTGATGCGTATCGCTGTTTGCCCGGGAAGCTTTGACCCTGTTACGCTGGGCCATCTGGATATAATCGACAGAGCTTCAAAGCTTTTCGATAAGGTGATAGTACTGGTGTCCTTTAATGCTAATAAATCAAGGGCTGCTTTCACACCTACAGAAAGAATGGAAATGATAATTGAAGTCACGAAGCACCTTGATAATGTGGTGGTGGATTGTTATAACGGTCTGCTGGCGGATTATCTGCAAAAGACGGGTGCTAATGCTATCGTAAAGGGACTTAGGGCTGTGTCTGACTTTGAGTATGAGTTCCAGATGGCTCTTGCAAATAAAAAGCTTTACAATGACGCTGAAACGGTGTTTCTCACCACTACGGGAGAGAATATGTTCCTTTCGTCAAGCGTTGTAAAGGAGATCGCGAGCTTCGGCGGAGATATCACAGGCTTCGTGCCGAAACAGATACAGAGCAAGATCACTGACAGGCTCTATAAGCCTGCCAATAATATAGATCAGTAATGAAAGGGTGTTTAAAATGACGGTAGAGGAAATACTTGAACTTATGGACGAACTGCTTGACAAGTCTTCAAGCGTACCGTTTTCACAGAAAAAAATGATCGATGTTGAGCAGATGCGTGAATACATCGACAGCATAAGACTTAACCTTCCGGGTGAGATAAAGCGTGCAAAGGATATGACAAGAGATAAGAAAAATATCCTTACTGAGGCCAACAAGGAAGCCGAGGAGATCGTAAAGAAGGCTAAGGACGAGGCTAAGAAGCTTGTGGCTCAGGAGGAGATCATCAAGCAGGCGGCTGACTATGCAAAGCAGATAGCTGCAGAGGCTAACAAGCAGGCGGCTGATATCGTTGAGCAGGCTAAGGCTAAGGACAAGGCTATTCGTGAGGCACTTTCTGAAAATCTTAACAAGTCGCTTTCTGAGGCGGCTGAGGTGCTTACAAAGAGCCTTAAGGACGTAAACACTACTAGGGACGCAGTTTCCAAGATAGGTGCGGCAGAGAAATAATATTGTTTGATGTAAGCAGATGGGCTTTGCGGCTTGTCTGCTTTTTTCATAACTAAAATTGCCCATATGAAATTCAGGCAGAATGTGAAAAATTGTGACAATATCTATTGACAAAGAAGCATATGTTGCCTATAATAAATAGTGTATGATAAAAAGGCGAGCTTTTTCGCCTATGTGAAAGGGACGGTATTTTTTTTATGGACGATGTCGGGCGACTGTGGACGGGAATAGGTGTTTGTGCGGCGGTAATATTGCTTATGGCTTTTCTTACCTTGTGCGAAAATGCGGCTGTGGAGTTCAATGACGCTAAGCTAAAGAAAATGGCTGAGGAGGACAAAGACCCGAAAGCTATAAAACTTGCGGCTTTGCTGAAAAGAACGGGCAGGGTAGTTGCAACAAACCTCATTGCACGTTCTATTATGATAATCGTAGTTTCGGTGGTGGGAGTCATATTCTTCTACGAGCCGATTTCTGACGGGCTTTATACGCTTTTTAACTATCAGGCACCGTATTATGTTAGCGGCATATGTTCATTTGTTATAATAAGCTGTCTGCTTGCCCTTGTTATATGCACTTTTGGCATAGGCATACCGAAAAAGCTTTGCATTTCAGGCAAGGTGGGCGAGAAGTTCATTTTAAACAACTGCGGCGTATACAAAGTGTTTCTTGCGGTATTCAGCCCATTGGCTGCTGTGAGCGGAGCGGTTTCGGCAGGAATTTTAAGGCTGTTCGGCATTAAGTCCACAAACAAGGCAGACTCTGTCACTGAGCAAGAGATACTCATGATGGTGGACGCTGTAAACGAAACGGGCGGCATCGAGGAAAGTCAGGCGGAAATGATAAGCAACATTTTTGATTTTGACGATATTGAAGTTCGTGAAGTTATGACACACCGCACAGAAATGGTTGCCATAGAAGAAAATTCCACGCTTTCGGAGGCTGTGAAGCTTGTTATAGGCGAGGGCTTTTCGAGAATACCTGTTTACTGCGACAATGCCGACAACATAAGTGGTGTTATATTCGCAAAGGACTTGCTCAGGCTGGTTTTTGAAGAGGATAAAAAAGAACGTCCTGTAAAGGAGTTTATGAGAGATATAACCTTTGTGCCTGAAAGCAACAAGTGTGGTGAGCTTTTCAAAGAGTTCACTGAAGATAAGACACAGATAGCAGTTGTGGTGGACGATTACGGTGGAACAGCCGGTATCATTACTATGGAGGATCTGCTTGAAACTATCGTGGGTAGTATTCAGGACGAATATGATGACGAAACGGAGGAGATACAGAAGGTATCTTCTGACTGCTATGATATGGTAGGCACAGCAGCGTTTGACGACGTTATGGAGGCTCTTGGCAAGGAGTATCACGGCGAGGTGGATTATGACACTATCGGTGGATTTGTTATGGACCTGCTGGGTCATGTGCCTGAGGATAACGAAAAGGTGACGGTGCATTGGGAAAACGTGGAGTTCAAGGTGCTGTCGATACATGAAAAGAAAATAGAACGGCTCAGGGCTGTGATAAAAAGAGATAATGAAGAGGTCACGGACTAAGGGCTGAAAGATACAGACAGAATTTTGTGTAAAAATCGAGGACAAAAATTGAAAAAAAAGAAAATGGTCGCCGCACTTACAGCGGCAGTGCTTATCTGCACATCGGGGTGCAGTTTAGGCGGAACGGGAGAGAAAAATAAAAACCGTTCAAAAAATACTTTTGTGAACACTCATGCGTATTTTGAAGCCAGTTCGGAAAGACATACTGAAACAGGGCTTGACAGCAGAAACGAGAGTTTTACGGCACTTGAGATACCTGACACGGCAGAGTATATCGCCGATTTTCTTTGTGCTGACGAAAAACGTGTGTTTTCACAGCTTTACAAAGGGCTGAGCGGATTTGAAAGCTCTGTGGAGCTGGCTGAGGGAGTTATAAGCAAGGACGATATCGGCGCGTTTATCTCCATGCTTACTTCGGCTTGTCCTTATATCGACTATATGGGTTCACAGTATACTATCTGCATTGACGGAGATGGATATGTGACATCTGTGGAGGTCACATATGACAAGACCGCTGAGGAAGCGCAGGCTGAGAAAGAAAAGCTGGATAAAAAGGTCGGGGAGATACTTGCAGGCATTGAGCAGGGCTGGTCGGATTATGACAAGGTGCTGTATTTCCACGACAGCATAATTCTTGAGTGTAACTATGACGATACAGCAAAAAATTGCTATTCTGCATATGGCTGTCTTGTAGAGGGCAAGGCTGTGTGCGAGGGGTATGCAAAGGCTATGCAGATACTTTGTACCAAGGCGGGTATAAAGTGTATACCTGTGGCAGGCAAAGCCTATGACGGCGGAGCTGTTCAGCCACATTTGTGGAACAAGGTCATGATAGACGGTGAATGGACGAATGTTGACCTCACTTGGGACGATCCTGTGACAGACGCAGGGGAGGACTATATCCGCTATGACTATTTTGGCATCACTGACGCCGAGTGTGCAAAAGACCATACAGCGGACGACAACAAGTTTTTGAACTATCCTGAGGCATTTTCCACGGGGGCAAATTATTACAGAAGAAACGGTCTGTATGCTCAAAGCGGTGATGATGTCGTTCAGATGATGTGCCGTTCTGTGGCGGAAGCAATGACTGACAGTGGATATGCAAGGTTAAAATGTGCTGACAGTGAAATGTATGACAAGGCTGTGGATACTCTCTTTGATGAGAATAGCGGTGTTATCTTTGACGTGCTGAGGCGTGCGTACAGTCAGGCTGGGGGAGATTGGTCTACCTCGAAATATGCAGTCATAAAAAATGATGAACTGTATACTATCACAATAATACTTTACAAAAATGAATAATTTTCTCAAAAGCAAAAAATATGCTCAAATGTGTTGAAATTTGCGGCGCTTTGTGATATAATGAATGTATTAATGCGATAAAATATGATATTTTGGATATATCTTGGAAAGGAATGTTATTTTTAGTATGAGCAGTGCTACTAAGCAGAAGTCATCAGCAGGCAAGAACGTGCTGATATTCTTTATTGTTTTTATTATTCTGGAAATGCTTATCGTTGTGGGAGTGGGACGTGTTTTCAAAAACAAGAACGTTACACCGAGCATTGCAGGCTACAGCCTGTACATAATGAATGGTGACGGCATGGGTGACAGAGTTCCTGACGGCTCACTTGTTATCACATCGAACATGACCCCTAGCACAGACAAGATAGGCGAGGCAGTTGTGTGCGAGAACGTGCCTGATATTGGAACAAGCGTGTTCTGGCTTTATGACATCACTTCAACTGACGATAACAACGGCGTTGTTTACACTGTTTATCAGGAAAAAGACCCTGCAAAGCTTTATGAGATAAGCTCAAAGAACGTTGTGGGCGTAGCTTCTACATATTACATGACAGCAGGCAAGGTGCTTACGTTTATGTCGTCAACATTCGGCATGATAGTGTGCGCTGTTGTTCCTATATTCCTGCTCGTTGTTATCGAGCTTATAATTGCTATCGCTACTCATTCTTCAGATGATGAGGAAGAGGACGATGACGAGGAAGAACCTGCAGAGAGCGTTACTCTTGACGATTTCCTGTTCGGCGGCGAGAATGAGGGCGAGCAGATCGCAAAACATCGCAAGCACGTTGACGACGAGATAGCTTCTCACCACAAGGCTGAGCCTGAGGGTGAAGAGAAGGCTGAAACGGAGGAAGTTATCGAGGAAGTAGAAGAGGTCGAGGAAACTATATTTGAAAGACCTGCGGAAAAGGAAGAGCGTGCTGAGATAGACCGTTCTTACTACGAGAGAGCTTCACAGCTTCTTGACGAGGCGGCTTCAACTGAGGGCACTGTAGCCCCTGAGTCTGAGAAAAAACCTGTGCCAAAGGCAAAACCTGCGGCAAAGCCTGCACAGCAGACAAAGACAGCGTCAGCTTCCTTGGAGGAACTTATGAAGCTTATGGAGCAGGAGCAGGAAAAGCTCAAAAAACAGCTTGATAAAAAATAATTCTTGAAAAAAATTTATCCGTCGGGCGTGTGGTTCGGCGGATTTTTTTGGGGGAAAGCCTGATGAAAAAAGCCCATTTCAAGGCAAAAAGTGCGGCTTTGATGTTGCAAATGCACATAAGTTTTTAAAAATATCGGACTAGCATTGTAAAATGATACAAAACATAAAAAATATCAAAAAAGGTGTTGACAAACAGGGCGGGATAGTGTATAATAGATACTGTTGTGAGGGACACAACAAAACAAAGTCCTGAAAACAACAAACCAGCTAAAAGGGAGCATAGCTCAGCTGGGAGAGCATCTGCCTTACAAGCAGAGGGTCACAGGTTCGAGCCCTGTTGTTCCCACCAATTATTTCGTGACAGGTAAAGAGATTTGCCTGTCAACGATAATAATTATTCTTCATTCTCGGAGAGCTGAACTCGAAAAGTTTGAAGTTATTTTTTTCAATGGCCGGGTAGTTCAGCTGGTTAGAACGCTAGCCTGTCACGCTAGAGGTCGTGGGTTCGAGCCCCATTCCGGTCGCCATTGTTTTGCTTCTGTAGCTCAGTCGGTAGAGCAGAGGACTGAAAATCCTCGTGTCGATGGTTCGATTCCGTCCGGAAGCACCAAATGCGGATTTAGCTCATCTGGTAGAGCGCCACCTTGCCAAGGTGGAGGTAGCGAGTTCGAGCCTCGTAATCCGCTCCAAAAAAGTCCTTACGATGAGTAAGGACTTCATATTTTTGCGGGTTTATTTCAATTACCAGAATACTTTTCTTCCTGAAAGGAGATGGAGGTGCGACCCCTCTGACCCGCTCCAGTAACGCCTTGCTTTTTAGCAGGGCGATTTTTTATTCCTGCGTGTTGGCGGAGGTGCTGCAAAGTGCGTAAATAGGCGGCTTGACTGACAGTCCAGCTCGATTTTGTTGACTTTTTCAAAGCCGTGGGCTATAATGTTGACCATAGAGAGCGCACTCTGAATTATGCTGAAAGGTGACGATGAAAATGGAAGATAAATCTACACTGGGGAAATTTATTCAGACAAAAAGGAAAGAACTTGGCTTATCACAGAAAGAGCTTGCAAAGGCGCTTTATGTTACAGAGTCGGCTGTGTCAAAGTGGGAACGTGGTATTTCTTATCCTGACATAACCATGATATCAGGCATATGCGAGGTCTTGCACATTTCTGAGCATGAGCTTTGCACTGCAAGCGAGGATCGTCAGCAGAGGGAATCCGACCTTATGGTGAAAAGCTATAAACGCTTTGTTCGGGGGTACACTATTATAACTGGAATAGGCTATCTTGCGGCGATAATACCGAGCTTTATTTATAATGTGGCTCATGGCGGTATAGGTTGGTTCATGGTGCTTATCACGTCGCTGATGCTAACGTTTTCTTTCATCAATGTGCCTGTGCTTGTGAAGGAGAATAGGGCGCTGTGGACGCTTGGGGCTTCAACAGTTTCGCTTATGCTTCTTTATGCCGCAGGGTGCGTTTATTCACACGGGGATTGGTTTGTTATGGCGGTGCTTGGAACGCTTCTTGGGGAGGCTATCGTGTTTCTGCCTTTTGTACTGAGGAGTGATGTGTTTGAAAAGTATGCAGGAACTGCAAGGGGCTTATTTGCATGGCAGCGGATTCTGTGCTGACCTTTGCTTGCGTTATTTATGGTACTCTGAAATATGGTGACGTGGCAGACCTTCGTGACGGCATGGTCGCAACGGTAACTTGTGTGGCGTTGGTGTGGGCAGTGTTCCTTATTATAAGGTATCTAAAAGTGAATGGCTTTTTCAAGGGGGCGCTTTGCTTTGCGGCATCTGCGGTTTGGGTAGCGGCAATGACTGTGCTGAGCAATGCGTGGAACGGCATGGAACTGTCTGACATAATTTCACTGAAAGGTGCTGATAACAGCCGCTATGATGTTATAGTCTGCCTTTGTCTGGCGGGAGTTGCGGCGGTGCTTGGTATCGCAGGGGTAGTGTTTAAGTTTGCGAGAAAGAGGTCGCAGGATAGGTAGTGCTGAGGAGATAAAAGAAAGATACAAAACGGATAGGGATAATTTGGACTTTGTGGGACGTCGAGGGCGCCGTCCCCTACATAAATGTGTTCGGAAATAGAAAATACTGCACTTGGGTGAAAGCTTGGGTGCGGTATTTTTATTTTGCTGTGAATATTTTACCCGTATATGTCAAAAATAATGCCAGAGGACTTATGCCGCCGATAGCATAAGACTGCCGTGGGCGCAACAGTGGCTGCGGAAATCATATCGGAGAAAGGTTTTGTGTGTATGAAAAAATTCAGTATCAGAAATTCACACGCAGGCAAGGCTCTGGGAGCGAAGGGTGTTTACATTACACTTGCGGCGTGTCTGCTGGCTCTTGGCGGTGCGGGTATAGCTGCATATAACAAGGCTATGGAGGATATCACCGACAATCTGACCATTTCGAGCGTTGACAGCACTGCGCCAAAGCAGGCTGATAACAAGAAAACGGACGTTAAAAAGGACGAAAGCTCCAAGACGGATGTGGACATTCAGACGCAGCCTAATGTTATGCCTGTGAACGGTGAGATATTAGAGCCGTTTTCTAATGGCGAGCTTGTGAAGTCGGAAACTCTCGGCTACTGGAAAACCCATGATGGAGTTGATATCAAAGCTGACCTTGGCGAGCCTGTCAAGGCGATGAACAAGGTACTGTCACAAAAATATGGGACGACCCTCTGTGGGGCAACTGCATGACTATCGACCATGGAAACGGCATTGTAGGACATTACTACAATCTGTCAAAAGAAATGTCCGTCAAGGAGGGCGACGAGGTGAATGCAGGGGAGGTCATAGGTGCTGTGGGCGACACTGCTCAGGCGGAAGTGGCAGAGCTTTCTCATCTGCACTTTGGCTTGAAAAAGAACGGTCAGTGGATAGACCCTATCGAGTTTATTGACCCTGCGGACAAATAAGCTTTCTTCATTTTGGCGCTTTGTAATACAAAGTGCTGATGTTATAATCCCCCATATAACGCCGCATCTGAAAATTTTCGGGTGCGGCGATACATATGTATTGCAGAATTGAGAGAATTGTGCTATAATTATACTTTAAGGCAATATTGCTGATGTTTTTACACAGAACATAGAGTGGCGGGACGCCGAGGGCGTCGTCCCCTGCGGTCTGTTTTATATTGTGTGGATAATGTATAAATTATTGTGAGGTATAATAATGAAAAGCAAAAGAATCTATCCTGCGTTCACTATATCGAAAAAAGGGGAAATGTCTCTGAAAAACGGTCACCCATGGGTGTATTGTGACGAATTGAGAAACGAGCCTGAGGGCTTGAAAAACGGCGAGCTTTGCGATGTTTTCTCTGAAAAAGGCTCATATTTGGGAACGGGTTTTCTCAGCCTTAACAGCAAGATAAGGATAAGGATCTTATCTGACAACGCAAATGAAAATTTCTCGGAAAACTTTTTCCGCAGACGTATCCGCTATGCTATAGATTACAGAAAAACTGTTATGGGGGACGATTTTTCGGCTTGCAGGCTTATTTTTGGTGAGGCTGACGGCATGCCGGGGCTTACTATCGACAAGTATGGAGATATACTTGTTTCGCAGGTGCTTTCCTACGGCATGGATATGATAAAGGATATGATATTCAGGCTTCTTGTTGAAGAACTTGAGAAAGACGGAGTTAAAATTTCGGGCATAATGGAGCGTAACGATGTCGCTATCAGAAAGCTGGAGGGCTTGGAGCAGTACAAGGGCTGGTATAGGGCTGAATTTCTCCCTGAGCCACCGTCAAATATCACTGAGATAACGGAGAATGGCATACGCTATGAGGTCGATGTTGAGAACGGTCAGAAAACGGGTTTTTTCCTTGACCAGAAATATAACCGACTTGCAGTGTCGAAGATAGCAAAGGGCAAGAAGGTCCTTGACTGCTTTACCCACACAGGTTCGTTCGCACTCAATGCGGCAATGGGCGGTGCAAGGCACGTTACGGCGGTGGACGTTTCACAGTTTGCTGTTGATACGGCTAGGGAGAATGCTGAGAGAAACGGTCTGACGGACAGAATGGATTTTCTTTGTGCAGACGTTTTCGACCTGCTCCCGAAGCTTCTTGAAGAAAAGGCTGATTATGACATGATAATCCTTGACCCGCCTGCTTTCACAAAGAGCAGAAAGACAGTGGGAAGCGCTGAGAGGGGATACAAGGAGATAAACTACAGGGCAATGAGACTTCTGCCAAGGGGCGGATATCTTGCCACTTGCTCATGTTCGCATTTTATGGAGAACAGGCTGTTTGTGAAAATGGTAATGAATGCTGCAAAGGACGCAGGCGTTCAGCTCAAGCTTATTGAAGCAAGACAGCAAGCCCCTGACCACCCGATACTTCTCAATGTGCCTGAAACGGATTATCTGAAATTTTATCTTTTTCAGGTGGTGTAGGTGTTGACAAATGCTTGCGGATATGGTATGATATAGGTGGCTTAGAAATAAGCGTGGCGCACCCCGTTCAGCGCATTATAAATGTACGGCTTGTGATATATTGCCGTTTGTCTGCGGTATCGGACATAAGTAGGTATTTTCTGCAGAGGCAGCTGCTTCCACCGACAAAATAGACATTTCAGCCCTGTTGATTTCAGCAGGGCTTTTTTTATGTGTTGGTATTTAAAAACTGTCATATTGCACATAAAAAGTGAGCAAATATTGTATAAGATTTTATGTATAAAAGTGAGAAAAACCTATGGTAATTTGGCTTTAAATCTGTTATAATATATATGTAACCGTGGGCGACGGGATAATTGTGTCCGCACGCTTCGGAATTCAAAAAATTTTTGGAGGTAAAAAACCAATGGCAAAGAAGTATTGTTATCTTTTCTCTGAGGGTAATGCCAACATGAGAGAGCTTCTCGGCGGTAAGGGTGCTAACCTTGCTGAGATGACAAATATCGGTCTCCCTGTTCCTCAGGGCTTTACGATCACAACGGAAGCTTGTACTCAGTATTATGAGGACAACCGTGAGATCAATCCTGAGATCATGGCAGAGATCAACGAGTACATTGTAAAGATGGAAGAGATCACAGGCAAGAAGTTCGGTGACAAGGAGAACCCACTCCTCGTTTCTGTACGTTCAGGTGCTAGAGCATCAATGCCTGGTATGATGGATACAATCCTTAACCTCGGTCTTAACGAAGAAGTTGTTGAGACTATCGCTGCTCAGTCTGGTAACCCAAGATGGGCTTGGGACTGCTACAGAAGATTCATTCAGATGTATTCTGACGTAGTTATGGAAGTTGGTAAGAAGTATTTTGAAGAGCTTATCGACGAGATGAAGGCTAAGAAGGGCGTTAAGCAGGACGTTGAGCTGAACGCTGAGGATCTTAAGGAACTGGCTAACCAGTTCAAGGCTGAGTACAAGTCTAAGATCGGTTCTGACTTCCCAACTGATCCTAAGGAGCAGCTCATGGGAGCTATCAAGGCTGTATTCCGTTCATGGGATAACCCAAGAGCTAACGTATACAGAAGAGATAACGATATCCCTTATTCATGGGGTACAGCAGTAAACGTTCAGTCCATGGCATTCGGTAACATGGGTGACGACTGCGGTACAGGTGTTGCATTCACAAGAGACCCAGCTACAGGTGCTAAGGGTCTGTTCGGTGAGTTCCTTACAAACGCACAGGGCGAGGACGTTGTTGCTGGTGTTCGTACACCAATGCACATCTCTGAAATGGAGCAGAAGTTCCCAGAGGCATTCGCTGAGTTCAACAAGGTTTGTAAGACACTTGAAGATCACTACAGAGATATGCAGGATATGGAGTTCACTGTTGAGCACGGTAAGCTTTATATGCTTCAGACAAGAAATGGTAAGAGAACTGCACAGGCTGCTCTTAAGATCGCTTGTGACCTCGTTGATGAGGGCATGAGAACTGAGGAAGAGGCTGTTGCAATGATCGACCCAAGAAACCTCGATACACTTCTTCACCCACAGTTTGACGCAAAGGCACTCAAGGCTGCTACTCCTATGGGCAAGGGTCTTGGCGCTTCTCCAGGAGCTGCTTGTGGTAAGATCGTATTCACAGCTGATGACGCTGAGGCTTGGAACGAGAGAGGCGAGAAGGTCGTTCTCGTAAGACTTGAGACATCACCTGAGGACATCACAGGTATGAAGGCTTCACAGGGTATCCTTACAGTTAGAGGCGGTATGACATCACACGCTGCCGTTGTTGCTCGTGGTATGGGTACATGCTGCGTATCTGGCTGCTCAGATATCGTTATGGACGAGGCTAACAAGAAGTTCACACTCGCAGGCAAGGAGTTCCACGAGGGTGACTATATTTCAATCGACGGTTCAACAGGTAACATCTACGATGGTATTATCCCAACTGTTGACGCTACTATCGCCGGCGAGTTCGGCAGGATCATGGGCTGGGCTGACAAGTTCAGAACAATGAAGGTTAGAACAAACGCAGATACTCCTGCTGACGCTAAGAAGGCAAGAGAGCTGGGTGCTGAGGGTATCGGTCTTTGCCGTACAGAGCACATGTTCTTTGATCCTGAGAGAATCGCTGCATTCAGAGAGATGATCTGCTCAGACACAGTTGAAGAGAGAGAAGCTGCTCTTGCTAAGATCGAGCCAATGCAGCAGGCTGACTTCGAGGCTCTTTATGAGGCACTTGAGGGTAACCCTGTTACTATCAGATTCCTTGACCCACCACTTCACGAGTTCGTACCAACAGAAGAGGCTGATATCGAGGCTCTTGCTAAGGCACAGAACAAGCCTGTTGAGACTATCAAGCTATCATCGCTTCACTCCACGAGTTCAACCCAATGATGGGTCACCGTGGCTGCCGTCTTGCAGTAACATATCCTGAGATCGCTAAGATGCAGACAAAGGCTGTTATCAAGGCTGCAATCAACGTTAAGAAGAATCACCCAGACTGGACAGTTAAGCCTGAGATCATGATCCCACTGGTAAATGATATCAAGGAGCTTAAGTATGTTAAGAAGTTCGTTGTTGAGACTGCTGACGCTGAGATCAAGGCTGCTGGTTCTGACCTTGAGTACGAGGTTGGTACAATGATCGAGATCCCAAGAGCTGCTCTTACAGCTGACGAGATCGCTAAGGAAGCTGACTTCTTCTGCTTCGGTACAAACGACCTTACACAGATGACATTCGGTTTCTCAAGAGATGACGCTGGTAAGTTCCTCAATGCTTACTATGATGCAAAGATCTACGAGAACGATCCATTTGCTAAGCTCGACCAGAACGGCGTAGGCAAGCTTATGGAAATGGCTCTTGAACTTGGTAAGCCAGTTAATCCAAAGCTTCACTGCGGTATCTGCGGTGAGCACGGCGGCGACCCAACATCTGTTGAGTTCTGCAACAAGATCGGTCTTGACTATGTATCTTGCTCACCATTCAGAGTTCCAATTGCTAGACTTGCTGCTGCTCAGGCTGCTATCGCACAGAAATAAGCGAAATTTACAACTGCCCTTATATGAGTACACCTTTGGCTTTGAGGAAACTCAGCACTACCGAAAAGCACAGGGATCGTATCTCAGACGAAACCAATGGGAAGATTTGACCATTAAGGTTTGGGTGAATGTATAAATATGCTGATAAAACCTCCGTAGTTTAACTGCGGAGGTTTTATGTTATAGTGTGTGAAGGTCAGGCAAAGATAGTCAAGTGAAGTCTTTTTATATTAAAGATGATCTGCTTGCGTTATGCCATTAACGCAGAAAAATAAAGATAAACCGAATAGGAGCTATTACAAAGCTGTTGTATGTCATCATAATCATACAACAGCTTTTATCATTTGATCGGAAACTCCAATTCCAGAATAAACTCTGGAAACTGTTTTGGAATTTTCATTTCACCACCAAGTTTTTCGACAGCCCTGCGAATGTTGTATAACCCAAAGCCGTGATTATCTTTGTCATGCTTAGAAGTCTCTGCGAAATTTTTGTTATCCAAAGTTGGATTTGATATTTTAATAACCTGAACATTCTGTACAACTGCACATTTCACCGCTATAATAGCAGAATCGGATGAGCTGAGTTTTTCACAAGCCTCGATAGAGTTATCCAAGGCATTGGAAAGCATCGTGCAAAGATCAACAGCAGGGATCTCATCGGAAATGAAACCGCTGAATTTAAGTTGCGAACCCACATATGCTGCTGATTCGCTTTTCTCCGAAAGTATCGAATCAGCGATCTGATTTCCGCTTGAAAACTTATTTGCATCAATTATCTCCTGCTTGGTTATACTTTTTACATAGTCAAGTGCTTCATCAAGCTGTCTTTTCTCAAGCGTTGCCTGCAAACATATCATATGATTTTTATAATCATGACGAAATTCTCTTAAATCGTCTGTAAGCTTATTGATCTTTTGGTAATGTTCAACTTGACCTGCCATCTGTTTTTCCATTATTCTTGATATGCTTTCATAGTATTGACGTGAAATACTGCTGAATACAAATGAAATAATAATTGTTAAAAAAGCTATAATGGTCAGTACTGTCAAGAAACTGTTTATTCTATTATCATAGAATAACTAATCCTGTATAATAAAACTTGACACATACAAAACAATCAAAGTATAATAAAAACAAAGGAGTGTGTCATCAATGGGAACAGGAAAACAATATGATGAAGAGTTTAAAAAGCAGGCAATAAAGCTCGCAAAGGAGATTGGCACCAAGGCAGCAGCAGATGAGCTGTGCATCCCCAAAGGGACGCT
>NZ_QTYG01000023.1:0-40505 GCF_003462045.1 Ruminococcus sp. AM31-15AC
TAAGCAGGTTTTGATAAATGCGTTTTGAACATAAAAAAACACAGTGAATTAGAGTCAATGATTTAATAGGGAACACTTAGTATCGGAATAAAATTTTTTAAATGGAGATGTTATTATGACATATGAAGAAGTAATTGAAAAAATCAGATCAACCACTAAAGTGTCTGTTGTATCCGTAAAAGATATTCAGCACGGAAAAAGTATAACGTTGTCAAACGGAAGTATTATAAACTGTTTTAATACAGGCAAACATAATGTTCAAGGAAGAAACACTGATGAAACTAAAGCTATTCTTGGTGAAACTGCTAAGCTTGGAAACAGAAAAATATTTGTTGTTTACGGTCATGATGATATTGCACGTACACAGCTTGAAGCATTGCTTCGCCGCTGGGATCTTGAGCCGATTATTCTTGATCAGCAGGCTTCAGGGGGACAAACCATAATCGAAAAGCTTGAAGAATACAGTCAAGAGGTTGGATATGCAATAGTTTTGGCAACTCCTGATGACGAAGGAAAATCCAAAAGCGAAGATAGTTACAAATCCCGTGTAAGGCAAAATGTAGTTCTTGAACTTGGAATGTTCCTTGCAAAATTGGGTAGAGAAAAGGTTGCAATTCTGCTTAAAGAAGATATAGAATTTGAAAAGCCTTCTGATATTCATGGTTTAATATATATTCCATTTGACAAGAAGGTGGATGAAGTTGCAATAAATCTCATAAGAGAACTTTCAAAGCAGGGCTATAATATTGACCCATTAAGGATTTGATTGACAAAGATGATTCGAAGAATGCTGACAATAATAAAAATCAACCTAAAATACATACTATCGAAATTCACAATAATCGCATCATCAGTTTTTGGATTGGCTTCAATCGTTCAACTATTTTTTGATTGGAATACAATCGGAATAGAAGACGATGATGTTAAGTGTAAGATAAAGGCTTTTACAGTGCTTTTGTTTATTTGTTTCCTTACAGCACTTGTCTGGGGACTGCATTCATCAAAAGAGGTAACAATACTATCTGAGGATGATGTTGAAATTATTGTAAGATATGATGATCTTATGAAGATAGCATTTCCCAAAAAACCTCAGACTGAAAGAATAGTCGTCATAGCAGTTAATTGTTGTTATGATACTGTTGTAAATGATGACATTATTCACGAAGGCTCTGTGCATGGTCAGTTTCTAAAAAGATTTGCTTATTCGGACGAAAAACGACAAGCTCTTGATGCTGAAATAGAAAGTTCCCTTAAAGCATTTGGCTATGAATATGAGGATATCGCTCTTAACGAAAAAAGAGAAGGAAAGCGAAAAAGATATCCTATGGGTTCAGTATCCCGAATAAAAGGCGAGAATGGAGTTACTTTTTTCTTGCTTGCTCTTACAGAATTTGATGTTGACTGTGTTGCTCATTGTGATAAGCATCAATACTTTGATTGTATTCTAAAATTGTTTGAGTATTATGACAAACATGGTCAAGGGAAGGAACTCTATCTATACCCTATGGGAACAGCCATGTCACGAACAGGGTTATCGAAAAAAGAAGCATTGGAGAGTATTGTTCTTTTAACCCAAATATCTAAAAACTATTTAAAATGCAAGACAACAATAATCGTTGATAAGAAGTGTAAAAACGAAATATCGATTACGGATTTATAACATGAACGTATGTCAGTGGGGGTTAAATTTCCCTATGATATTCTAAGTGGTTATCGCCTCCCTTGTTCATAGTTGTACGGTCGGTTGCCCCTTATTTAAAGGAGAAATCAGAATGGCTTATAGAAATGGTACATATATTGCATTTGACGGTCAGGGAAAGACTGATCCGACACAAAGTGATTTAAAATATCTTGGACTTCTCAGAAGTTGGGATAAGAATTCAAACTTTGATTTTCATTTTATTGATAGTCATAAGAAGACAGCAGCTGTTTTGGATTCAAGCTTGAGAAAAACGCTTGAAAATCGGCTGATGGAGAGAATGCGCAATTCAAAAAACATGCTTCTGGTACTTTCTGGTGAAACTAACTATAATAGAGGATTGCTTAATTTTGAAATAGAGAAAGCAGTTGACTTATATGAACTTCCTCTAATAATAGCATACACGGATTGTTCTCATGTTATTAATTATGATGACTACAGCATCAGATGGCCCAAAGTACTTGTAGATAGAGTCAATGATGGATCTGCAAACGCAATACACATTCCCTTTAAAAAGAAAGCTATAATTGAAGCACTAAACAGATTCTCAGTGAATAGCACAGGAAGTGATATTTTGAGGGGTCCGGATAATGTGTTTTCAAAAGAAGCATATGCACAGTGGGGATATTATTTCTCATAAATATATGATGATATAAAATGGAGGGAGCGTTATGATACAGCATTATTTGCTTATACGTCGTGAAGTATAAGACAAATAAAACTTCAGGAAATACTTGAAAATGAGGAGCTTCAGGGAAATGAAAAAGCCTTATTAACCTCTCTGTTGGATGCTGTTTTCTATTACTATGTTAAGTATCATAACCACGTTGACAATAGTTATAATGTCATGCAGCTGTATAAGCAATATTTTATGGGCTTTTATTCCCACTCTGATTCTTTGTTCTTCTTCAATGCTTTTAGATTCCATTTTCGAGAAACATTTATAACAGATTGAATCCGATGTACTGAACTCGTCACGTTTTTTCGTGCTCGCTGGAGAGCATCGGCAGGATAGATTCCTACACAAAAGGAGTCCATCTTGTCGGTGCTTTTTAATTTATAAATAAAATATTCAACGCCTGATATGCATTATGGCAGGGGATACAAAATATGACCGTTTTGCAGAGAATGCAAACAGCATATTTTGTGCCCTTTCTTTAGTACGCCCATTTTTCAGGCAAACAGAGTCTGTGTACTAAGTATGCAGGCTCGTTTTTTGTGTCCTCAGAAGAAAGGACACAATATGATTTTTACAACAAAGTGGCTGTGCATTATATCCAAATATCCGTAAGCCTTCGTTTTGATTCAAAACAAAAATCAAAACGGAGGAATATTAATGAGTAAAAATACATTGCGTGTCTATGACACCATAGCAAAGAAGTATGTTGAGGTTGAAGTCAGTGAAAACGTCAGAGTGGGATACAATCGAAGTCAGTGGAATATTGACGATAATGACAAGTCGTTCTATCAACATGAGATTCAGTTCTCAGCCTTATCGGAGGCATTGACGGAGCATTTGAGAACTTTCACGAATTTGTGACTGACAAAGATGTTACTGAACGAAATGTTATGCTGCATGCGGAATATGACAGACTGCATAGTTGTTTAGCATTGTTATCGGATGACGAGCGAAAATTAATTGAACTTATATATTTTAAAAACTTAACAATTGAAGAATGCGGAAAATATCTTGGTATTACTCACCAAGCTGTCAGCAAGAAAAGAAAGAGGATTTTGTGCAAACTCTACAAACTTTTAAAATAATCAAAAAAAATGGTTGCAAAAAGCGTTGCTTCTTCCCCTATACAAGCGGAATAAAAATCCGAAGTAGCTTGACAACCGAATATCAACTCTGCAAGTACGTTAATCACACGGTCGGTATGAAATCTCGGCAGCCAAATGAACCATGCGCGACGACCTCAAAAAGCGAGCGATAACCATGACGTTCAGACCTTTGGACAGCAACCAAAGTCGGCGATGAAACGTGTGAGGATAATGATACTTCCCAGTGAGGGCTGATATAGCGGGTGAGAGTCCCATGATGCGGTTACGCTGACCGCAGCTTGCAGAGTTCCGCCGTGACGGTCGTTGAGAACAAATATCACGGAAAATCGTCTGAAACTAACGAATCAGACGAAGGCAAAACGAAGTTATACGGCGGTTTGCGTTATAGCAGACCGCCATTTACATATTAAATTCACAAGAACAGGAGGCTGATAGTATGAATGATATATCAGAAGAAAAAGAAACGCCGAAGCTATTTGACTTTCAGCTAAAATCAAGTAAATTCGGCATTGATGTTAGAATCCCGTGCATAAAGCTTTCAGATAATCACCCATGCAAAGGCTGTGTGTGGTATGACAGGAATACCGACGTACTGTTTTGTCCGTTTCATAAGTGTGTAAGATACAGAAAAGGTGAATGAAATGCTGATTAAACGTGGAGATATTTTTTACGCAGATTTGAATCCCGTGGTCGGCTCAGAGCAAGGCGGTATTCGTCCTGTGCTGGTGGTACAGAATAATGTGGGAAACAGGCACAGCCCAACGATCGTGGTTCTTCCGCTTTCGACGGCAAAAAAGCATTATCTTCCCACTCATATTCATATCCGAGGTTCAAAAACATTGCCCAAGGATTCAATCGTGCTTGCGGAACAGATACGGACGATAGACAGATACCGATTGAAAAGTTACGTGGGTTCAGTTGATTTTGAACTTATGGAAAAAGTAGAAAAAGCGATGAAAATAAGTATAGGAGTTGATTTTGATGACTAAATTTGGACAAGCAGAATACAGCGATTTTATGGCGAGAGTATTTGCGGACAAGCTTGATGAAATTCTTGAAGCAGCCGACAAACAGAATTTTAACAGCAAAAATACGGAAGATATATACGGTCAGTTCCCGTCTTCAAGGGACGCAGCATAAGGGGGTTAAGAAATGTTAGGATTTATTATTGGATTGCTTGCAGGCGGTACAGCGGGAGTAATCACAATGTGTCTTTGCACTGCGGCAAAGCAGACAGATGAAAATATGTCAAATTCGGACAAGTAATTTTGTCGGGTTTGGTAATACCATTCTGAAAAGATTTGTGGTATTCTTGTTGGTTGAAAGGAGAGTGAGAAAATGCCGACAGTAACGGTTATACAGCCGACAATAGCAGAAGAAAAAGCAGTCAAGATACGTTGTGCCGCATATTGCCGAGTATCAAGCGATTCCGAAGATCAGCTTAATTCCTTTATGGCTCAGACAAGGTATTACAGTCAGTTTTTTGAGGATTCGGAAACAGAGGAACTCATCGACATATATGCTGACGAGGGTATCACAGGAACCCGTGAGGACAAGCGTGACGAGTTTCAGCGAATGATAAAAGACTGCCGAAAGGGTAAAATCGACAGAATTTACACCAAGTCCATAAGCCGCTTTGCCCGAAATACAAGGGATTGTCTGAAGAACGTAAGAGAATTGAAATCCCTTGGAATTACGATATATTTTGAGAAAGAGAATATTGATACCGCTAACATGACTGACGAAATGATGATAACAATTATGGGCGGTTTGGCGCAGGAGGAATCGACGTCCATTTCGCAGAATATGCAATGGAGCATAAGGAAACGTATGGCTAATGGAACATATATAGTATCCCATGTTCCATACGGATATATGAAATCTGGGGGGAAAATGATTGTAAATCCTAGAGAAGCTGAAATTGTAAAGCGCATATATGAAGATTTCTTGAATGGAAAAGGACTCCTGCGGATAAGTAATGACCTTAATGCAGGGGGTATTCCAAAAAACTCAAAAGGCGAACCTTGGAACAAAAATGTTGTACGGTATGTACTGACAAATGAAAAATATATTGGGGACTGTCTTTGGCAAAAGAAATTTACCGAGAATGTATTCCCTTTCAGGAAAAGCAAAAATCAAGGTCAGGTGGACAGCTACTATATAACCGACGCTCACGAGCCGATTATATCAAGAGAGGACTTTACAAAGGTTCAAACGCTTTTAAAACAGCGCGGCGAATATTACGGTAATACCGAATTTAAGCAGTATCCGTTAACTATGAAAATTTTCTGTGATAATTGCGGAAAAATATATAGACGCAAAAACATAAATGGAAAAATTTATTGGGTATGCCGAACGCATGATAACAGAGCAAAAGATTGTCCGAATAAGGCAATAGCTCAGAAATTGATCTATATTTCATTTATCAGATTATGCAATAAGCTGTGGTACAACTACAAGCAAATTCTTGTACCTCTCCAAACGTCGTTACAGGATTTAAAGCTGAAAAGATTCAGCGGAAACACCAATGTTATGGATATTCACAAAGAAATCGCAAAACTTAAGGAGCAGACCCATGTACTCGCAAGGCTGAAAACAAAAGGATTTCTGGACGAGGCTAAGTATATTGAACAGACTACGGAGCTTACAGCTAAAATCAATAAGCTGCAAGTTGAGCTGAAGAAGCTTTCACGTTCCGACGATGAGGATGAAACGCTTGAACAGATAGAAATGCTGTTCGACTTCTTTGAAAAGCGAGATAAGCCGATAACCGAGTTTGAGGAATCTACGTTTGAGAGTATCGTTGAGAAGATCGTGGTAATAGATCAGCATGAGCTGGAGTTTCACTTGATTGGCGGATTGAAGTTCAAAGAAAATATATAACAGAAAATGCCTTGCAGTAAAATTGCAGGGCATTTCTTTGTTAGTTTTGGCACTGGATTTCCGCAGAATTTTGTGGTATCCTTGTTGGTTGAAAGGAGTGATATCAATGGCAAGAAACAGAGTAATCCCCTTCGGCTACTGCATGAAAAACGGCGAAATAACTACCAATCCAAAAGAAGTTTACGCAGTTGAAGAAATTTTTAGAGAATATCTGAATGGCAGCAGTTTTCTGCAAATCGCAAAGTTGATGGAGTCTGAAAAAATCAGGTACAGCGAGGATTCCGACCGTTGGAACAAAAATATGGTCAAGCGGATAATCGAAAATGAGAAATATCTCGGAACTGACAAATATCCGCAGATAATTGATGAGGATATTTTCAAGCGAGCAAATGAAAAGCGGGTACAGAAAGCTACTACGCTTAATCTGGTATGCGATGATTTACAGGGAATCAGAAAGGTTACATACTGCCTTGAATGCGGAGAAAAGCTTTTCAGAAGAACTAACGGCAAAGGACGTGAATATTGGAACTGCGGAAATCCCGATTGCTTTAAATATGAATATCGACTGACAGATCAAATGATAATAGGTGCAGTGCTGACCGTTTTAAACACTGCTATTGCAAATCCCAGCCTATTAGAGTACGGCGGCGAAATAAGCGTGTATTCCCCTACTGTCGATGTTATCCGTCAGCAGAATGAGATAAACCGGATGACAGATTCTGCTCAAATAGATTTTGACAGAGTGAAAGCTGAGATTTTCAGGCTTGCCGAGCTGAAATACGATTGCTGTACTTACAATGACAGTCCGCAGAAAACAGCGGAAATCAAGGCTCTGCTTGAAAATCACGAACAATTAAATACGCTCGATATTGGCTTATTTAAGTCCTGCGTAAACAGGATTTTGATAAGCCATTTTTGTACCATAGAGGTTGAATTAATCAACGGCACACGCATCCAAAACATATCAGAAAGGAATGAGAATTGTGTCAACCGCATCGAATGTAACGATAATTCCTGCCAAAGCGCAGACTGCGGAGAATCGTGACAAGTATCACCAGCTTCGTGTTGCTGCATACTGCCGTGTAAGTACAGAGCAAGAGGAGCAGCAAAACAGCTATCAGGTTCAGATCGCATATTACACAGACTTGATAAATCGCAAAAAAAAATGGACACTTGCAGGAATTTTTGCTGACGAAGGTATCAGCGGTACTCAGACAAAAAAGCGTACCGAATTTAATCGCATGATCCGTATGTGCAAAAACAAGAAAATTGATTTAGTGATCACAAAATCCATAAGCCGATTTGCCCGAAATACTGTAGATTGCCTCGAATATGTCAGACAGCTTAAAGACTTGGGGATAGGCGTTGTTTTTGAAAAGGAAAATATAAACACGCTGACAATGACAAGCGAGTTTATGATAGCTCTGTACGGCAGTTTTGCACAGGCGGAATCGGAGTCAATAAGCAAAAATGTAAGCTGGGGCAAAGAAAAGGCTTTCCGTGAGGGCAAGGTACAGTTTCAGTATAAATATCTTCTCGGCTACAAAAAAGGGGCTGACGGCAAGCCCGAAATTGTACCTGATGAAGCTGAAACAGTAAGACTGATTTACACGCTGTACCTTGACGGATACACGCTTTTAAATATCGCAGATACGCTTATGGCTCAGGGCAGAAGGACGGCTACAGGCAAAAATATCTGGAGTAAAGGCGAGGTTCAGCGGATTCTGAAAAACGAGAAATATGTCGGCGACGCACTTCTGCAAAAGACTTTCACGGTGGACTGCATAACTCACAAAGTGGTGAAAAATAACGGAGAGCGACCGATGTATCTGGTTACTGACCATCACGCTCCGATAGTTGACCGTGACACGTTCAACCGAGTACAGCAGGAGCTTGCAAGGCGAACTTCCAAGCGTAAAATCAGTGATAAAACCAAAACTGAGCAAGGCAAATACAGCGGAAAATATGCGTTATCAGAGCTGTTGATATGCGGTCACTGCGGAACTCCATACAGACGCAGGGTGTGGTCAAGAAACGGCAAAAAGCAGGTGGTCTGGCGGTGCATAAGCCGTTTGGAACACGGCAAAAAGTACTGCCCCGATTCACCTACGATAAAAGAAGAACAGCTACACCAAGCGATAATTCGGGCGATAAACAATTACTATTCCTGCCGAAATGATATTGCAAGGATTTTAAAAGCGAATATTGGTTCGGTGCTTGAATGTCAAGGTCAGGAGGAAATTTTAGCTGCCGAAAAAAGGCTTAGGGAAATCGACCAAGCAAGAAATGATTTAGTCAATTTGATAGCCTCCGGCGGCTGCGACGAGGACAAGCTTGACAGTGAATTTGAAAAGCTTTATGCGGAAGAACAGCAGTTGAGCGAACGTCTTGAAAATCTGAAATTGCAGAACAAAACTTCAGAAGGAACACAGGCGAAACTTGATGAAATTATGGATATGATAGAGCATGAAAAGTTTGAGTTGGAAACCTTTGATAATGTGCTGATACGCAAATTAATCGAGTGCATAAAAGTACTGAGTAAGACCGAAATATTGGTGATTTTCAAGGGCGGATACGAAGTTAGAACGGAAATTGAATAACGATTAAATTTACGGCTTGCGGAGAAATCTGCAGGCTGTTTTTGTTGGGAGGCGGTTATTTGGCAGGCAATTTTGATGGGATAAAGACAAGAAATTTTGGCATTGAGATAGAAATGACAGGCTTAACTCGCTGTCAGGCGGCAAAAGCGCTTTCAGGTGTTCTGGGAGGAGAGGTTGTCCATGAGGGTGGCACTTATGATAAATATACGGTTAAAGATATTAAAAGCAGGGATTGGTCTATTGTGTACGACGGAAGTATCAACTGTTACAATGCAAACGGCGACCGAGCTTCCAAATCCTACAGTGTGGAAATGAATTCTCCTGTTCTTGAATATGGGGATATTCCGCTTTTGCAGGAGGTTGTACGAGCTCTTAGAAAAGCGGGCGGAGTAACAGGTCCGAGATATTGTGCAGGCACGCATATACACATTTCGGCAGACGATTACACTCCGCAGCAGATACGCAATCTTGTAAATATTTTTGCAAGTAAGGAGGACTTTCTGTGGGACGCTTTGCAGGTTTCTTCTGCTCGTGAATCCTACTGTCACAAGATGGATAAGCAGTTCATCGAGGAAATTAACCGAAAAAAGCCTAAAGATATGGAAGAAATAAAGGGACTTTGGTATCACGGCAGAATGAGCGAACAGTTTCAGCATTACTCAAATAGCCGATATGTTATCTGCAATCTGCACTCATTCTTTCAGCATGGTCATTACGAGATAAGGGCATACAACGGAAGTCTTCATGCCGGTGAGGTAAGAAGTCAGATAGTTCTTGCGCTTGCCATAAGCAATGCGGCAATGACTAAGAAATACTGTTCTCCGCGCATTTCACAAAGCGATAATATGCGGTACAGCTTTCGTGTATGGCTTTTGAATCTTGGACTTATCGGAGATGAGTTCAAGAATTGCAGAACGCATTTGCTAAAACATTTGGATGGCGATATTGCATGGCGGCACCCGGAGGACGGAATAGCCGCAAGAGCAAAGCTGAAAGAAAAACGTGAAGCTGAACGGCAAGCCGCCCGTGGGCAGCGTGTCGAGCCTGTAAGCGAGGTTCAGGAGTTAAACGAAAATGTATCCGATGAAAATTCAGAGCCGACAGAGAGCGAATGTGAGAACTTTGAAGAAGATGAAGAAATGGGCATGGAAATGTCAATGTGATCGGAGGTAGAGAATGAAAAATAAACAGTTATATATTGCATATGGAAGCAATATAAATTTGGAGCAAATGGCATACAGATGTCCACATTCAAAGGTTGTAGGAACATCAGAAATCAAGGATTATGAATTAGAGTTCAGGGGCGTTGCAACAATCGTTCCGAATAAGGGTGCAAGAGTTCCCGTTCTGATATGGGAGCTTGACGAAAGGGATTTGCCTACTCTTAACAAATACGAAGGCTACCCCAGTTTCTACAGGCAGGAAAAAATGACCTTTGAAATGGACGGAAAAACCTACGAAGGTATGGCATATCTGATGAATCGTGGGACAATTTCTCCACCGAGTCAGCAGTATTACAACACGATTTTGCAGGGATACAGAGAAAACGGTTTGGACGAGAAATATCTTCAAACAGCTCTTGAAAATTCTCAGCAGCTTGAGTATTACGTGAATGATGAATTCGATGAGGATTTTGATGATGATTACGACCTTGACGATGATATGCAGATGAGATTTTAAGGAGAGTGGTTGAATGAAATACAATGGTTTTTATGTGAAAATATCTCCCGATACTGATCTGCATCGGGAGGATAAGGACGGTAATGATGTTCGCTGTAACGGGTTTACAGTTGAAGTCTTTGCAGATAAGTCCGAAAAGCTTGAGATTGATGTTTTTTCGGCGGCGGTGGATTTTGAACTGCTGGAAGACAGTCTTGAAGAAGTGGAACAATTTGCTAAGGATTATATTGACTGTGAGGAGAAGGAATACCGTAGAATGAGTGATGAGTTCAATGAACATTGACCGGTAGAAATAATTTTTAATCGGAATGGTCATAATTTATCTCGTTTTAGATATGCATCCATTTGGTATCAGCAAGACAGTTTCAGGACTATCATTCGATAGTCCTTTTTTCATGCCCAGATCACCCACAAATACCACAAAAAGATCGGTCAGTAATCCCATTTGGGATCTACTGACCGATCTTGCTGTTTATTCACTTGCACAAAACATAACGCTAGCCTTAAATCAACGTTTCTCGTCCGTCAGCTCAAACCTGATACTGTGCAGGTCAAGCCCATTCTGTGCAAAGTATATCCTGAAAGTTGTGAAGCGTGAGAACATAGGCGTTTTCTTTTCCATTGAAACGGCCTTTCCACCTGTGCCATTAAAAGTGAACGTACCCACCGCAGTTCCCATGCTGAACAGCGTCATAGGTATCTGCGCAAGCTCACTCTGCGTAGAGCTTGCCGTGACTATCACCCTGTAAATACCGAAGTTTGACAAGTCAAGAGCAAAGCTGTAGGAAGTGCCTTTCTTTGTGTCAACATCACTAAGGTCAAGAGTTATGTCACGGTCTACCTTATAAAACTGCACAGGCTTGTCGTCCTCCTGCTCCTCGTCCTCTCGGTTTATCACCTTGACAGTATCTCCAATACCCTCCGCACGCTTAAGAGCATTAGTGTGAAGAAGGAATCCGCATATGTTCGCCGCATTTCTCTGAAGCTCACACCTCTCTATACCGCCATTTTCAAGGGCAGCAAGCGTGTTGTCGTCATTCTTTTCTCCGTCAGGACAAACCATGTAAACATCGTTCTGCGCCCTAGCCATAGCCGCAAGATCCGTCTTGTCAGGCTCTTTTCCACGAACGTTTATGTTCGCCCACCAGTCCGTCATGGTGAAGCCCTTGAAGCCCCATTCCTCACGAAGTATCACTGTGTTAAGGTCAAAGTTTCCTGCCGTCCACAAGCCGTTTACTCTGCCATATGTGGTCATAACAGAGGAAGCTCCTCCCTCTTTTACCGCTATCTCAAAACCCTTTAGATATATCTCCCTGAGTGCTCTTTCCGATACCACCGAGTCGATAAAATGCCTGTTTGTCTCACGATTGTTCGCACAGAAGTGCTTTATCGTACCTGTCACTCCTGCACCAGCCATGCCCTTTAACTCAGCCGACGCCATTTTGCCCGTAAGAAAAGGATCTTCCGAGAAATACTCAAAGTTTCTGCCGTTCAAAGGGTGTCTGTGAATGTTCATTCCGGGACCAAGCAGACAATCCACCTTGTTAGCCGCCATTTCAAGCCCCATAAAAGCGAAAAGCTCACTTGTAAGCTCCTTGTTGAACGAAGAAGCTATCATCGTACCGTTCGGCAAGCTGAAAGCCTTTGTGCCGCAGTCAAGCCTCATACCCGACGGACCGTCCGAACAGCAGCCCGCAGGTATGCCAAAGCCATTGAGATTTTCCGACACTCCCCCGAACGCCGAAGCCGTGCCAGCCGTGACCCTAGGGCTTCCCATGCCCTCGCCCCTTATAATGCAGGAAAGGTCATAGTCTGAAAGCTGTGCAATAAATTCGTCCATTGTGTTCTTGCCGTTCTTAACGTCCCAAAGCTTTATGCCCTTGTCACCGGTGTATGCTATCTCTTTCGGAAGCTTCTCCAAACGCCTTGCACTTTCGTCTACCTCAGATACAGGAACAGCCTCTCTGCCAATGCTGAAAGCTCCGCCCTCGCAAACAGGCTTTATCCTCTCAAAACTCTCCACAGGAGCAAGCGCCTGAGTGAGCCTTTCTGTTACCAGATCCTCACCCTGCTCAAAACTGCAAGCATATTCCGCACTTCTCACGTCACTGCCCACATAGAATTTATATTCCCCTGCTTCAAGCACATAGCATGACTTGTTGCCCGTCACGCCCGAATCGTCATAAGAAGCAAGCTTTGCGATATCCACTGCTATCTCAACCACCTGCTCTTCCTGTGGTACAAGCTCCCTGGTCTTTTCAAAGCCGCAAAGCACTCTAGCCGCCTTGCCGAGTTTGCCCTGCGGAGCTTCGCAGTAGACCTCTATTACCTCTTTGCCCTTGTAAGAACCGATATTTTTCACCGATACAGAAAGCTTCACAGCCCCCTCTGTTATCTCAGCCTTTTCCGTCTTTATCTCAAACTCAGTGTATGAAAGACCAAATCCGAACGGATAAAGCACCTTTTCTTTAGCAAAAGTCTCAAAATAGCGATATCCCACATAAATATCCTCAGCGTAAATATCCCTGTTTTTCTCCCTGCCGAAATTAGCGTCCGAAGGGTAGTCCGACGCCTTGTATGCGATAGTGTCAGGAAGCTTTCCGCTTGGGCTGACCTTTCCTGTCAAAACGTCCGCTGTACCCTTTCCGCCTGTCATTCCCCCCTGCCAAACATAAAGCACAGCATCAGGGGCAATTCTGTTTATGTCGGTCATATCGATGATATTTCCCACGTTGAGAAGCAAAACAACTTTTTTGAAATGCTCCCTCACCACCGTGAGCATAGCTATCTCGTCATCGCTTAGCAAATAAGAGCCTGCCTCCAGCCTGTTGTCCTGCTCCTCGCCTGCCGTCCTGCCTATTATCACAATGGCAGTTTCACAGCTTTTTGCAGTTTCTTTGACAAGTCCCTCGTCAAGTGGCATCTCTTTCTGCGACCAAGGCTCTCCGCCCCAGCCCTCGCCTAAGTCGAATGGGTTTTCCTTGTCCCATTTTCTGTATGTGTCAAGAAGTTTCTCATTGACCTTTACGCCATTATCAATAAGCCCGTCCAGAATGTTCACTACCTTAGTAACGTTCACCATTCCTCCCGAGCCTGTTCCGCTTTTATAATAATGAAACTGTATGCGTCCGAAAACAGCCACCTCTTTGTCTGTATCAAGTGGCAGAGCATTATTATCATTTTTGAGCATAACGATTCCCTCAGAAACCATTTTCGCCGCAGTATCAAGATATTTGTTCCAATCAAGTATTCTTTCCATAGCTTTCACCTTTCCAAATTTTCTATTGAATTTCAAAGTGTATTATAGCACAACCCTCCCACCTATTCAATAAAGATACTATGAACAATGGGTTTACTTTTTATATAGCATATCCTGTCCTCAGGAAAAATATTGCACAATGTGTTTGTTTGTGCTATAATGAGTATATATGACTGCACCGCACGCTTCTTGTTCGGTGTTCTTTATTAAAAAAATTATTGTCGGAGGGGTTAAAAGTGGATAATATCGTCACTGTCGGCGGACACATAAACGCATCTATAAACTTTGCCATGCAGCAAAACTATGTCCCTGTCATAAGAAGTCTTGTAGTAAACAACAACTCAGAGGAAGTCCTTGAGAATATCGGACTTAAAATAACCTTTGAGCCTGAGTTTGCAAAGGAATTTACATATTATATCGGCTCTATCCCCGCAAAAAGTTCTGCCGAGATATCCCCCGTGAGAATATCTACCAACACAGATCTTCTTTTCTCTCTTACAGAAAAAATGGTGGGCAATATCACCATTGAGGTGCTTCAAAAGGGTGAAAATATCTTCACCTATCAGAACACTATAGAGCTTCTCGCCTGCGATCAGTGGAGTGGTTTGAACATAATGCCTGAGATGATAGCCGCATTTGTTACGCCAAATCACCCTGCGCTCTCCCCAATCATTCATGAAGCTTCCACGTTCCTGAAAAAGTGGAAGGGCGACCCCTCTTTCACAGGCTATCAGACCAACAACCCAAACAACGTGAAGCTTCAAATGGCAGCAATTTTTGCCGCCCTCGTCCAGCAGAAAATAGTCTACAACGATCCCCCTGCAAGCTATGAAGTCATAGGTCAGAGGATACGCCTGCCGCATAAGGTCTTGGAGCAAAAAATGGGCACTTGTCTTGACCTTGCGGTGCTTTATGCCGCCTGCCTTGAAGCGGTGGGACTTCACCCTCTGCTGTTTTTCATGACAGGTCACGCATTCTGCGGCTGTTGGCTTGAAAACGAAACTTTCGCAGATTGTTGCGTTGACGATGTTTCCGCCATTGAAAAGCGCATTGCGGAAAATGCCGAAGAAATGCTCCTTGTGGAGTGTACAGACTTTGTTGACAGCAACGTTCACGATGTCGAGCGTTTCGACCATGCCATGAAACACGGCAAAGACCATATAAGCAACATGGAATTTCAGTGCGTCATAGACATTATCCGCACCCGTGGAAGTGGCATAAGACCTATCCCACTGCGTCCCGAGCAAACCTATTCAGGTATGCAGCTTGCAGAAGGATCCGACAAGCCAAAAGAGATTCTCGCCCCCTCCGAGCTTAACAGCTCGCTTCTTGGCAAAGTGGCAGAGGGCAACGATAAGCCCGTCACAAAAATGCGCATATGGGAAAGAAAGCTCCTTGATTTCAGCCTGCGAAATTCTCTTTTGAACTTCCGTGTCACAAAGAACACCATGCAGCTTATGACCGCAGACCTTGGAAAGCTTGAGGACGAGCTTGCAAGCGGAAGTGACTTCCGTATCATGGAAATACCTACCGAGTGGACAGTTTCCACTCGTGACGCAAAAATATTCGCTATCGAGAACGAAAAGGACCTTGTGACAAATATCGCCGAGAACGAGTTCAAAAACAACCGCATAAGAACTTTCCTCAGCGAAACTGACCTTGACTCTGCCCTGAAAAACCTCTACCGCTCTGCAAAGGTGAGCATGGAGGAAAACGGCAGCAACACCCTTTTCCTCGCCCTGGGACTTCTCCGCTGGTATGAAAGCGACCTTTCCGAAAAGCCACGCTATGCCCCTTTGGTGCTTATCCCTATAGATATCGTCCGCAACACACGCAATAAGGGCTATATAATAAGGAGCAGGCAGGAAGAAACTCAGATAAACGTCACGCTTCTTGAATATCTCCGACAAGATCACGGCATAAGTATCACAGGTCTTGACCCTCTACCACTTGACGAACACGGCATTGACCTGCCCCTTGTTTTCAATACTATCCGTCAGGCGGTCATGGGCAAAAAGCGTTGGAACATTGAGGAATATGCCTTTATAGGTCTGTTCTCGTTCAGCCAGTTCGTAATGTGGAACGACCTTCGCAACCGCTCAGAGGAGATAAGCCAAAACAAGGTGGTGTCCAGCCTTATGGCTGGCTCTCTCACCTATGCCCCCGAGGATATAAGCATAACCCCTGAGAATATAGATTCCGACCTTGACCTTGAAAACATGGCAGTGCCAATGAGCGCAGACTCCTCACAGCTTGCCGCCATTGCCGCATCAGGAAACGGCCAAAGCTTTGTTCTCCACGGTCCTCCGGGAACAGGAAAATCTCAGACTATCACAAATATGATAGCAAACGCACTCTATAATGATAAAAGCGTGCTGTTCGTTGCAGAAAAAATGGCAGCCCTCAACGTGGTGCAGAAACGTCTTGCAAACCTAGGGCTTGACCCGTTCTGCCTTGAACTCCACTCCAACAAGACAAACAAGACCACTGTCCTTGCAGAGCTTGACAAAGCCCTTGAAGTGGGCAAAATAAAATCTCCCGAGGAGTATTCAGCCGAAGCCGCAAGGCTCAAAGCTCAGAAAGCCCAGCTCAACGATACCATAACCGCACTTCACGAAAAGCGTAACTGTGGTGTGGCCCTTTATGAAGCTATATCAGCCTATGAGCGCAGTATATCCGAAAAAGACAAAATATCAGTTTCAAAAGATATCTTCACAAACATAACAAAGGAAACTCTCGACCGTTTCAGCGACCTTGTGCATAGATATTCAATAGCCATAGCCGAAACAGGCGACTTTGCCGACTTCCCACTTAAAGATATCGGCATTACATCATATTCTATGGAACAGCGTGACAAGTTCCACACTGAAGCCGCCGACCTTGCCCAAAAAGCCGCCGCTTCCTCTCAGTGCGCACAAACTCTCGCACAGGCTTATAGCTACAGCGGCGACCTTGACAAGACAGCAGTAAAAATGCTTTCCCACATATACAAAGCTTCCACCGCTGACGGTGAACTTCTTGACGGACTTCTCTGCGCACCTCACTATGATATCACCCTGCAAAAGATCAAAGATACTCTTGCCGTAGGGAAAGAGTATACCGCTCTCTGCACCGATATCCTCAGCCATTTTGAAAAAAGCATTTTTGACCTTCCTGCGTCAGAATCGAAAATGCTCTATAAGCAGGCAGAGCAAAGCTGGTTCCTGCCAAAAGCCATGAAGCTTGGAAAGCTCACAAAGGGAATAAAGCTCCACGCCAAAGACCCTGCTTCCGTTACAAAAGCAAACCTTGGTGAAATTCTCGATAAGCTTTGCACCATAAGCGAAAAGAAAGACTTTCTACGAAGCCTGCCGTCAGATGTAACAGCGCTTCTCACAGGTATTTACATGAACGAGCAGACCGATTGGAATGTCCTTGAAAAAGCCGTTTCAAAAACCGACAGCATTATGAATGCCATTAAGCAGAAAGCGGGTGCTGACCCTGCACAAATGGCTCAGACTATCGGAAAAGCAAACTGCACTTCTGAAGGACAGGCTCTCTCCTCGTTCCTTGAAAAGCTTTCAGCCTTTGAGGACAGCTTCTCAGCCAACATGACCGCCATAGAAGCAAGTGCAAATTGGCTTGACTTATCTGCAGAAAAGCTTAATACCTATGCCGAAAACGCCGATAAGCTTAGATACGCCGCCCAGTTCAACAGCGTTGACAAAGAGCTTTCCGACAACGGACTTTCAGGTGTCAGCGATAGCTACCGCACAGGCAATGTTGACAGCGAAAACGTAGAAAAAGCGTTCTCCTGCACGCTAAACTATCAGCTTGCACTTATGATAATAAACAGCGATAAACGTCTTAGCCAGTTCAGCAGTAACAGTGCAAACGACCTTATCACACAGTTTAAAGACACTCTCGATAAATTCTCACGCCTGACTATACAGGAACTTTTGGCTCGTCTTTCCGCAAAAATACCTGCCCAAGGCTCAGCCTGCGCTTCCACCTCTGAAATGGGCATACTCAAACGTGCCATAAAGAGCAACGGCAGAATGATGTCACTTAGAAGCCTTTTCGATAAGATACCAAATCTTCTCCGCAAGCTCTGCCCTTGTATGCTCATGAGTCCCATATCAGTTGCACAGTATATAGACCCCTCGTTCCCTAAATTCGACCTTGTTATCTTTGACGAAGCTTCACAGCTTCCCACAGCCGAAGCCGCAGGCACTATTGCAAGGGGCGAGAACGTTGTTATTGTGGGCGACCCTAAACAGCTCCCGCCAACAAACTTCTTCTCCTCAAATCGGATAGACGAAGAAAACAGCGAAAAAGAAGACCTTGAAAGCCTCCTTGACGATTGCCTTGCTATCTCCATGCCGCAGCAGTATCTCAAATGGCATTATCGTTCACGCCACGAGAGCCTTATAGCCTACAGCAACATGAAATACTATGACAATAAGCTTCTCACATTCCCGTCCCATAACGACCTCATTTCAAAGGTGAGCATTATCCACCCGGAGGGTCACTATGACAAGGGCAGAACAAAGCAGAACAAGGCGGAAGCAAGAGCCGTTGTTGACGAGATAATAAGACGAATGAGCGATGAAAAGCTCCGTAATGACAGCATAGGTGTTGTAACATTCAGCTCCGTTCAGCAAAATCTCATTGACGATATGCTCTGCGAAGAGTGGGCAAACCACCCTGAGCTTGAAGAGCTTGACAGAAAGTCACCGGAGCCGGTCTTCATCAAAAACCTTGAGAACGTTCAGGGCGACGAACGTGACGTTATACTCTTCTCCATCGGCTATGGTCCTGACGAAAAGGGACAAGTTTCAATGAATTTCGGCCCTCTCAACCGTGACGGCGGCTGGCGAAGACTTAATGTAGCAATATCCCGTGCAAGAAAAGCCATGATAGTCTACTCTGTCCTCCGTCCTGAGCAAATAGACCTTTCAAGAACACGTTCCGAGGGCGTTGCAGGACTTAAAGGCTTCCTGGAGTTTGCCGAGCGTGGAAAGCTTGCCGTAACAGCCCACAGCACCACAAAAAGCACAAGCGACAGCACGGTAACAGAGTGTATCGCAAAAGCCATAAAAGAGCTTGGCTATGGGGTGAAATGCAACATCGGAAGCTCCGAGTTCAAAGTTGATATCGGCATAATCGACCCTGACAACGAAAAGGAGTATCTCTTGGGCATACTCCTTGACGGTGAAAACACTCTCCACAGCTCAACCGCACAGGACAGATTTATCCTACAGCCAAGTGTGCTTAACGGTCTTGGCTGGAATATCCTGAGAGTGTGGACGCTCGATTGGTTTGACGATAAGGACCGAGTTCTGGGAAACATAAAAGCCGCCATAGACAGCGCACCAAAGCATGAAGCCGAAACCGCTCCCGCCTCAAAGCCTGCCGTCTATGCCACAGCGCAGTTTGAAAGAGAAGAAGCTTCCAGCCTCACATCAGCCTTTGCACAGCCCTATGTGACCGCAGATATTGGCATAATGGGTACATCTGATGACTTTTATAAACCCGAAAACAAGCAGAAAATAAGGGAAACAGCCGAAAAGATAATCGCTGTCGAAGCACCAATAAGCGAGAAGCTTTTCATGAGAAAAGTTTTCACCGCATGGGGCATAACACGAAGCGGCTCAAGAGTGGAAAGCGTCTTTGCCGATGCCGCACAAGGCGTTTCACCATTCGCCACAGCCGATGAAAACAGAGTTTTCCTTTGGAAAGAGGGTCAATCCCCTGAAAGCTATTCTATCTATCGCACAAGCGACGATACCAACAAGCGAAGCATGGAGGATATCCCCTCCGAGGAGATAATAAACGCCGTGAAAAAAGTGCTTTGCCAGCAGATAAGCCTTTCAGAAGCCGACCTCGTAAGAGAAACAGCCAAGAAATTCGGCTACACAAGAGCTGTAGGCATAACGGAGAGCGTAATAAGCTACACCCTGAAAAAAGCTCTCACCGCAGGTCTTATCAAAAAATCAGAAAGCGGAAACATCTCCGCAAAATAATACGCAAACAAACCAAAACCACCGCCGAGAGCTTTCCTCCCAGCGGTGGTTTCTGTTCATATCAGTATTTCCATTTCTCCGAGCAAAGCTGCATCTCAGCCATGTGCTTGTAGATACCGTTGATCTTTTTAAGCGCCTCAGGCGAGCCTGTCTCAGCCACCTTTCCGTCTTTAAGCACAACTATCTTGTCCACACCGTCAACAGTTCTCATTCTGTGTGCTATTATAAGCACAGTCTTGTTCTGTATAAGCTTTGCAATAGACTCCTGTATAAGCGACTCGTTGTCAACGTCCAGAGAAGCCGTAGCCTCGTCCATAAGAATGATAGGAGCGTCCTTTAGAAATGCCCTCGCTATGGATATACGCTGTCTTTCACCGCCCGAAAGCTCCGAGCCGTTCTCTCCTATCATGCTGTTCCACTTATCAGGCATCTTCTCAACAAAATCCTCGCAGTGTGCAAGCCTTGCCGCCGCCATAACCTCCTCGTCCGTTGCGTCCTTTCTGCCTATCCTGATATTCTCCATAACAGTGTTGTTAAACAGCGTTACATCTTGGAAAACGATAGAGTAAAGTGACAAAAGCTTCTCAGGGTCAACGTTTGCAACATTCATTCCGCCAACAGTTATCTTGCCCTTGTCATTATCCCAAAATCTTGCCGCAAGCCTTGCAACAGTGGTCTTTCCTCCGCCGGACGGACCAATAAGTGCTGTTATCTCACCCTGTTTTGCAGTGAAGCTTACATCAGAAAGCACCTGCTCTTCACTCTTGTATGAAAAAGCAACATGATCGAATGTGATATCATAACCCTTGTTGTCAAGCTTATCACTGCCCGACTGCTCCTCGTGCGAAAGTATCTCGTCCATACGATTGCAGTTTGCGTCAAGGCTTATTATAGCAGCCAAATTCTGAAGCGCTATCTGAAGCGGCTCATACATTCTTGTTACCACCAGCAGGAACATAAAGAACGTCAGCACCGTTATCTCACCATTTACAAGAAGCGAGCTTCCCACAACAGCCACAGTTCCAATACCGAGCTTTAGTATCATCTGCGCTGAGCATACGAATACCGCATTTGCAAACTCCGCCACGATAGCGTGCTTTTCCACAGCCTTTATCTTCTTTTCAAGCCCCTCAGAGTATTTCTCTGTCATGTTGTATGAACGCAGGTCACGGAGAGTTTCAAGCCCCTCCTGAATGCCGTCAATGCAATCTATACGATATTTCATCGTCTTTTCGTGTATCCTTGACATAACCTTCTTTGAAGAAATAACTATGATAAATGCTACCGGCATTACCCAAACTGAAGCAAGAGCCATTCTCCAGTCAAAGAAAAACAAGCTTATAACAATGATAGTAGTGGAGGCGATACCGCCCACAAGCTCAGGTATCCAATGCGAAGAGCCTGTTTCTATCATTGCACAGTCCGTCATGATAGTGTTCGTAAGGTCGGCAAGGTCTTTCTTGCCAAAGTATGAAAGGGGTATCTTCCTGAGCTTTTCCGCAAGCGTCCTTCGTCTTACACCGCTTTCAACATATGTAGAGTAAAACGTGGACTTATACTGAAACAGCGTTGTAAGGGCAATAAGCAAAAGCACTCCCACTATCGCCCCGATAAAAAGCCAGAACTTATCTCTTGGAAGCTCTCCCTCAAGAAGATATGAGGAAAGCACATATAAAAGCCCCACAGGGAGCATAAGCACAAGGTTAGCAAGCGTAACAGCAATAAACGCCCTTATCATGCCTTTTGCACCCTTGTCTGAAAGGGCATATTTGTGTTTTAATTTTTCCGTGAAGCTCATAATCAAACCCCTGCCTTTCTGACCTGCCAGCTTACAGACCTGTTGTATTCGTTCCACATACGGCTGTAGATCCCGCCCTGCTCTATAAGCTCCTCATGCTTTCCGCTCTCTGCTATCCTGCCCTCAGAAAGAACGTAAATGCGGTCTGCATTTGTTACCGTTGAAAGCCTGTGTGCTATCATTATAACTGTCTTGTCTTTTGAAAGCCTCTCAAAAGCCTGCTGAACAGACCTCTCGTTGTCAGGGTCGGCAAAAGCCGTCGCCTCATCAAGTATAAGCACAGGCGCATTTTTCAAAAACGCCCTTGCAATAGAAAGCCTCTGACACTCGCCCCCCGAAACGTATATGCCCTTTGAGCCGATCATAGTATCAACACCCTCAGGGAACTTTTCGATTATATCCATGCACTGTGCGTCACGAAGAGCCTGCATTACCACCTCGTCCGTGGCGCCAGGTCTGCCCATTCGCACGTTGTCGAGAATACTCATTTTAAGAAGCTTGCTGTCCTGGAAAACATATGAAACATACTTCATAAGCTCCTCTGACGGAATGTTTCTCACGTCTGCCCCTCCTATCTTTATAGAGCCGCTCTTTACATCCCAGAAACGTGCGATAAGCGAACAAAGGGTGGTCTTTCCTCCCCCTGAGGGACCTACTACCGCAATATGCTCTCCTGCCTTTATGTTCATCGTTATTCCGTCAACAGCGTTGCTCTCTGCATTGTCATAAGCAAACACCGCATTGTCAAGCTGGATAGATGAGTCCTTTGGAGTTTCACCGCTCTTTGTCTCAGCAAGCGGCTCAGTTTCAAGAATAGAATACATTCTGTTCACAGCGTCGTCCACCAACATCTGTGACTCTCCTGCATATGCTATCTTCATAAGTGTTACAGTAAGAATAGAAGTTATTATCACATAAAAGAAAAGATTAAGAACAAACTCGTCCGTAACTCCATGGGAAGTGAGTTTGAAAGCCGCAATTATAAGCGCCGCAAAAATGCCGTTTGCCGCAGTGGTGAAGCATATCATAGGAAGCATCATGTTCTTTGTGTATCCAAGAGTCCACTTTTCATATTCGTCAATAGCAAGCTTGAAACGCTTGAAAGAAAATATCGTCTGACCAAAGGTTTTTACAACAGGTATTCCACGAACATACTCCACCGCCTCAGATGACATTTTTTCAAGTGCATTCTGATACTGCTTCATATCCTCCGCCATTTTAGGACCCATCATAAGCGTGCCCATAAGCACAAATGCGATGAACGCAGGGATAAGGCTAATAAGTCCAAGCCGCCAGTCGAATATGAACATCATAACAAGCAGACCCACAGGGGTCGCCATTGAAACAGCCTTGTCGGGAAAATTGTGGGCAAGATAGGTTTCCGTTGACGCACTTGAATCCATAACTATCTTTCTTATCTTACCTGTTCCCTCTGTTTCAATATAACCCAGCGGAAGCTTCATGATATGCTTCATCATGCTCACTCTCATGTTAGCCTGCACCCTGAACGCTGCCTTGTGAGAACACATTAGCGCAGCGATATATATAACCATTCCAAGAAGTGCAAAGCCCACAGCCTCCCAGCCGTATCGGCTTATGTTCTCCGCCTTTGAAAAATCAGGTCTTACCCTGAGTATCTCTTTTATGATGCGCCAAACATCATAAAACGGTATCAGTGCTATCCATGCACTTATTACAGCAAGAACAGCAGAAGCGTAGGAATAATACTTATGTCCGCCTGCATAGTGCATAAGAACTGCAAAGGAACTTTTCTTTTTCTCTTTCTTTTTCACAACAATACCTCCTGTTTGTTTATAAAGTTAGATTAAACTAACCCATTGCCATTTAAAAAGCAACACCCTATATGGGGTTGCTGAAAATGTTAAAAGAATAAAATGATTTTGACGGTTTATTTGTAAGGGAGCGGCTAAACGTTTCCTAAACAGCTCCAAACATAGCTATAGCGGGCGAACACTGTTTGCCCCTACAAGTGCATATCATCACAGGTCTGCCCCAAGAACTTTCCCCCAGCCTGCGAAGCAGAACTCTCTTATGCTTTTCATAAAGATCTGCGCCTCATCATAAGAAAGATCATGAGAGACCACCTCGTAAATATAAGACCAGCCTGTTCGGCAGATAACGTGTATAAAGAAGTCGCTCACCATGTTTTCACGCCTTGAAAACTGCTTTACAAACTCCCTGTAATACTTTTCCTCTATCTCAGCAAGCTCGTCAAAATAATACTCATACTCCGTTCCTGCCGAGTGGCAGAAGATAAGCTTGAAAACGTCAAAGTTTCATAAATATATTTCAGCACAAGCTCAGTTCCCTCATTGCCCTGACTTGTCGCCTCCGCAGGGTCGCCGCTCTCCCTTGCAGCGGTTATGCTTTCAAGATACAACTCCATAAGTCCGTCTGCAGCCGGCTTTACTACCGCCGAAAAAAGTCCAGCCTTGTCCCCAAAGCGTGTATATATAGACCCCGTACTTACTCCGCTCTCAGAAGAGATCCTGCGAAGATTTGAATTTTGAAAGCCGTGTTCAAGAAATTCTTTTTTTTGCACTCTCTATAAGAGTTTCTGTAACTCCTGCTGTTTCCGTTCTCATTTTGCACCTGCCTGAAAATAACCATGTTATAATAACGATGTTATTATAACATGGTTATTTAAACTTGTCAAGGGGGAATATCATATTTTTTTAAATTTCGGTATACACCCCTCTATCATCTTTGTGATATGCTCTATATCGTCCTTGCAGCCGCCCTTTAGCCATTCCTCTATTATCCCTGCTATGCCGTTTACATAAAATGACATAATATAGTGTCTCTGCTCCTCAGGCACACCGAACCTTTCCAGTACAGGGTCAAAAATATGCTCGAACATCTTCTTGTAAGTCCTGTCCGCACCAAACACAGCAGGATTTTTCATCGCCGCCTGATAAAGATGCCTGTTGTTCTTCACATAATTGAGATAAGGCAGCAGATATTCGGGCTTTATCCATATAAGCTCATCGGGTGAGCAGCTTTCTATTTCCGGCAAAACGCTCTGCCTGTCCTTAAAAGTTTCGAGAAATTTGTTGTTCATATATTCAAGGCTCTCTTCCAAAAGATCGCCGATAGTTTCATAGTGCAGATAAAAAGTCGAGCGATTTACCCCTGCACTCTGACATATCTCTTTAACAGTTATAAAAGAAAGATCCTTTTTCTGAAGCAGTTCAAGAAACGCCTTGTCCATTTTCTCTGCAGTATTAAAATATTTGCTATCTGACTTGTTCAAATCTCTCACCTCTCTGTTTTGAGCTTTCTGCTGTGGATAATCATATACACCGCTATCACTATCACAGCACCGAACACCGCTGTGCCTGTAAGAGTGTTCATAAGCTTTCTGAAGCCCTCACCATCTTTTGAAAATGCTGAGATCATCGCCGTCTGCAAACCAAGTATAGACATCATTGCAGACACCAAATTAAGTACCTTTGCCGCAGACAAAACAGGGTCGCCCAGCCTGCGAAACTTCACCAGATTTACCACCGAGATTATCCCTATATAAAATGTATACATGGCTGAAACATATATTATATACCCAGGATATGAGTACCCTGAGTTCGTCTTTATCATCAGCAGTATCATTCCGCCCATAGGTATATTTAGTACAAAAAGTAGCCACGCCGTGTTGCGGTAACACCTGAGTCTGTCTGCATTTTTTCTGTTGTAACAGCTTATAAGATACACCCTTAGTATGCCAAGCACAAGATAATACACCGCCATTGAAATAAACCATACGGAATCATACGTCACCCCTGCAACAAAGCGGAACACCACATATAGAAAATTCACCGCCATTCCCTGATAAATGCTCACGCTTCCACGAAAAGAAATGTCGCTGAAATATTTCCCTCCAAACTCAGTGCCTTTTAGCTTTACAACAGCCCTGTTGTTTTTTGAAAAATTTCTGATACTTTTGTATATCTTAGGTGCTGAAACTGATACCACAGAAAGGGCATAAGCAGATATACCATATATAGTATATACGGCAATGCCATGCTGATTTTTAGAAGCAAACACCCATATAAGTCCTCCAAAACCTATGAGCGACACTAAAAAGATGACCCACTTAGGTGGGAAAAAGAGCTTTAAAAGTATGCTCTTTGCCTTTTTCATTATTCCTTGTCACTTATAGTTTTCGCAAGTTCAATTATCTCAAAAGCATATTTCTGCTTTCCCTTTTCAAGAAGTTTTTTGTATATCGGCAGATTAACTCCCATGCCTATCATGCCGATAATGCCAATGATAATTCCTGCAACGAAAGAAGCCGTTGAGCCGCTTCCGATAACTCTCATTCCAAGGCACATTCCAATGCCGAAAACCAGTGCCGAAAGTATTCCCAGCGAGTAAGTAAAAATGTTCGCAGGAAGCTTTGCCTTTTTATCGAGCTTGCGAAGTGCCACCACCTTTGATGTGTCCTTTGGTGCATATTCATTTGCCAACTGTTCTGCGTAGATCTTATCTGTGTTCATTTTTCACAGCCTCCTTTGTATTTTATGTCTATATTATACATAACTCCAAAAGAAAACTGAACAACATCTCCGCAGCTTTGTGTCGATTTTAATTTTTTTCTGATATTATAATACCACACTGCGTTTTTTTCGTCAATGCAGTGACATTCTCGCTCCTTGAAAGATTTTTGATTTTGTAGTATAATCTAAATAAAGAATACAACGACAGGAAATGATAAAAATGAACGCCATAAAAAAAGCCTTTAACTTCGCTAAAAAAGAAACCGTCCTGATAGTGGCAATGCTTTTAGCCGTTATATCTGCATTTTTCATCACACCTGACAAAGCATATGCAAGTTATATCGACTTCAGAACACTTGGACTTCTGTTCTCTCTTATGACAGTGACCGAGGGCTGCAAAGGTCTTGGCATTTTTGAACGCAGTGCAAAATTCATCATAAGCAAAGTCAATACCGCATTTCAGCTTTCCATAGTGCTTGTGGGGCTTTGCTTCTTTTCAAGTATGTTCATAACAAATGACGTTTCACTTCTGACCTTTGTTCCCCTCACTCTCACCGCCCTCTCAACTCTCGGTGAAGCAGGCAACAAGCTTCTCATACCCATTGTCGTCATGCAGACCATTGCCGCAAATCTTGGCAGTATGCTCACGCCTATAGGCAATCCTCAGAATCTATACCTTTTTGGTGTATCAGATATGAAGCTGGAAGATTTTCTTGTACTTATGCTTCCCTTTACTATTGTGGCAGGAGCGATGCTTTTTCTGTGGACGCTTGCAGTGTGTAAAAAGTCAGGAAAGCTGTCTGTCAAGACAGATATAACTGCTGAAAACTTCGATACATATTCGACTAAAGACAAGACAAAGCTTTCAGGATACGTCCTGCTTTTTGTACTTTGCCTGCTTACAGTTGCAAGGCTTATCCCATGGCAGATAACAACCCTCTGCGCACTTGCTTTCTCTGCCATTGCTGACAGAAACGTGCTTAAAACAGTTGATTACCCACTGCTTCTTACATTCTGCGGATTTTTCATCTTTATCGGAAATATGGGCAGAGTAGAGATTTTCCGCAGTGTCCTCAGCAGCATAATAAACGGTCACGAGCTTTTTATTGCCGTTGCCGCAAGTCAGATAATAAGCAATGTTCCATGCGCTATACTCCTTTCAGGCTTCACCAACAAGCTGAACGCACTTATAATAGGAACGAACATAGGCGGCCTTGGCACTCTTATCGCCTCCATGGCTAGCCTTATATCCTACAAGCAGATATGCCGCAGCCACCCACATATCAAAGGCAGATATTTCGCATATTTCACAGCCGCAAATATCGCTTTTCTCGCTGTGATGGCTCTTATCATAATGATCGCAGTATAATTCTTCATCTGTCCAAAAAATGTTACCACAAATTTGTTTTAGTATGGTATAATACTTTAAAAAGGTGAAAGGTGCAAGCATTATGCAGCAAAGTGATGACAACTACTGGGACAAGTATATCAATAGTTTCAACATGAATTACATTCCTAAAAAGGAAAAAGCCGTTTCGCAACGTGAAGACGATGAGCTTAAAGGCGCAAAGCTTGTTTCGGGAGATTATGTTTATGTTCAAAGGCGCAAGCTTATAGGCTTCTGTCACTGCGACCTGCACAAAGGCTATGTTACAAAAAGCATTTACAGAAACCACAAATGCGGTGAAAAGCAGTGCGTTTTCTTTCAGAAATTTGAGGACTGCCCCTTTTGGGCGGCTGAAAAAGGTTATAAACGCTACAAAAATCTTTCTTCCGCACAAAAAGCCAAAATAAAATCCGAGGAAGAAAAGTTCGTGCGCATGGCGGAAGAGCTTCAAAAATTGGCTGACAAGTTCGGCTATCCAATGAAGATAACAAGCGTTCGTCAGGGGGAACACAAAAAGCACATCATTGTTTTCTATCTTTCCGACCGACCATACAATGATTTTTACCGCTTTCTTGACCTATCCCGAACCTTCGGTTTTTACCGCTCGGCTTATGTTGAGCTTCGCCATGTCAAGGATATAAACGGAAACTACGCCCTCATGTGACCATACCGCTGAATAACGCTGTCAAGAAATGCCCACACTATCCGCAGGAGGTGTTTTTATGCTTGAATTTTTTGCAGGAACGCTGGTAGGCGGTTTTGTGGGCGTTGTGACAATGTGCCTTTGTATCACCGCAGGCGAAAGCGACCGTCACGATGAACGATGATGTTTTACACAGGTAAGCTTCGTGATTTTCACCAAAAAAGCTGCCGCAAAATTTCCCTTTGCGGCGGCTTTTTTATGCCGTTTCGTATTGACAAATACTCCGCTTTGTACTATAATAGTATCATTGTACTTTAGCAAGTAAAAACGCAAAAGCATAAAAGCTTTAAAGCGACACATGAAGTAAAAGGAGTGTATTGGATTGACAGCAAGGTGGATAGTATTGGTATTATACCTTGCACTTATGATAGGCATAGGTGTTTATTACCGCAGAAAATCGGCAAGCGTCAATGATTTTGTACTGGGAGGAAGAGGTCTTGGAGCATGGTTCACAGCCTTTGCATATGGAACTTCATACTTCTCGGCAGTAATTTTTGTAGGCTACGCAGGAAAATTCGGCTGGAATTACGGTGTAGCTTCCACATGGGTAGGAATTGGAAACGCCGTCATAGGCTCATGGCTTGCATGGAAAGTTTTGGGCAGACGTACAAGGATAATGTCAAAGCACCTTGAGGCAAAGACCATGCCTGAATATTTTGAAAAGAGATACAACAGCAAGCCTTTGAAGATAGTTTCGGCACTTATCGTGTTCGTATTCCTTATCCCTTATACGGCTTCGGTCTACAACGGCTTGTCAAGACTTTTCGAGAAGGGTTTTGGCATTCCTTACAGATATTGTATAATCGGCATGGCAGTTTTCACTGCGGTGTATGTTATCATGGGTGGCTACAAGGCTACAGCACTGAACGATTTTATTCAGGGAATAGTAATGCTTGTAGGCATTGCGGCGGTAGTGCTTGCAGTGCTTGGCGAAAACGGTGGCCTTGGAAATTCTCTTGACCTGCTTGGTGATATTCCTGGCGCAAATGGCGACAAGGGTGCATATTCGTCACTATTCGGCCCTGACCCTATAAACCTTGCAGGCGTTGTTATTCTTACCTCTCTCGGCACATGGGGACTTCCGCAAATGGTGCAGAAATTCTATGCAATAAAAGACGACAAGGCTATCAAAACAGGCACTATAGTATCCACATTCTTTGCAGTAGTGGTAGCAGGCGGCTGTTACTTCCTTGGTGGCTTCGGCAGACTTTTTGTCAAGAGCGCTGACGGACTTCCGGAGGGCGGTTTTGACGGAATAGTTCCGACTATGATGGAGAAGCTTCCTTCACTGCTTTTCGGACTTGTTATCGTTCTTGTGCTTTCGGCTTCAATGTCAACGCTTTCATCACTGGTGCTTACATCAAGCTCCACTTTGACTATCGACCTTATCAAGCCTATAATGAAAGAAAAAATGGACGAGAAAAAACAGCTTATCACAATGAGAATTTTCATTGCCGTATTTCTTATCATCTCAGTTGTGCTTGCAATAATCACCCTTGAAAATCCGCAGACAGTAATTTCAACTCTCATGTCTATCTCATGGGGCGCACTTGCAGGAGCATTCCTTGCGCCGTTTATGTACGGACTTTTCTGGAAGGGCGTAACAAAGGCGGCCTGCATGGCAAGCTTTATCGCAGGAGTAGGCATAACGGTGGTACACATGGCATACTACACCCTTGCAGGACACACAGGAACACTTTGGGGCATAAACCTTGCCTCGCCTATCAACGCAGGCGCATTTGCAATGCTTTTCGGACTTGTTCTTGTACCTATCGTTAGCCTTATCACAAGGCAGAGCGACGCTGACAAGGCTCATGCTGAAAAGGTGTTCGAGTGTTATAATGACAGCGAGATATGATTTCACATCGCTTACATAATTGAAACGCAGACAGGGACGGACTTTGTTCGTTCCTGTTTTTTTAGGGGGATAACGCCCCTTGCATCAATTATGCACAAATTTTGCACATATGATTTATGCAAACAAATGATTTATATTTTAATTTGGTAACATTTCTGCAATTGTTGCATTTTTTATGCAACAAAACACCCCTTTTTCGTGTATAAGTAGAAAGCGTTTTGACACTTGCGGGCACGTACAAGCCCTGTGACTTAGTGAAACCGAAGGGAGTTTCTGGAGCAGGCTGTAGAGTACTTGTGTCAGAACGTGGGCGTGCATTTGATATTTTGTGTATGCAAAACCTAGGGCATTATACTCGGTGACACACCCCGAACGCAACTTGAAAATCGAATATAAAAAGGTGTCTAAAATGCACTCAGCTTTGATTTTATCACGCACCATGACGATGCAAACAAAAAGTTCCATAAAACACCGTTCAACACCTGAACGCATTTTATGGAACTCTTTTCAGATTATAAATTTCTTCGCCTTGTTTACAATACTGCGGTCGTTTTCATAAGACAGGACCTGTCCTGCCCTGCCGATCTCGACCCAGCGTATGTCTGCGATCTCCTCTTCCTGAGGAGTGTAGTCGGTGTTCTTTGCTTTGCCGATAAAGTAGACAACGATCTTCTGTGTGTCCTTCCTTGGTGAATAGGACACTATCTCCCGAAACGTGGTATCAAGATTTACGTCTATCCCCGTTTCCTCCATGATCTCACGCTTGGCAGTTTCTTCCTCTGTTTCATCGCCCTCAACGTGACCCTTTGGGAATGACCAGTGACCGCTGTTGATATGCTTTATCAGCAGTATCTCGGTGTTTCCGTGATACTTTCTGTAAACGATAGCACCGCAGGATTTTTCATGCAGCATCATTTTTCCTTTCCGGAGCATAGCCCCAATATTTACTCATTGATTTAATTATATCACAACAGCCCTCATTTGTCTATACCCTTTAATAAATATACTCCCATTTTGTGCACATTCCACAAATCAGGTAAAATAAAAAAAGCCGTGCAAAAGCACAGCTTTTTGAAACAGTCAAAGATTATTCCTCGACCTTGTTCTCGATATACTTAACGATATCGCCAACAGTCTTGATGTTCTCGACCTCTTCATCAGGGATCTCTACATCAAAGCTCTCCTCGATGCTCATTACAAGGTCAACTACGTCCAGTGAGTCAGCGCCGAGATCATCTGTGATAGAAGCCTCCATAGTTACTGCGTCCTCTTCAACGTCGAGCTGCTCTACGATAATGTCCTTGATCTTATCAAATACCATTACTTTACCTCCATTCTGTACTTTACTGGGTCTGCCGCTCAGCGCAGCATTTATGTCAGCCGCCGCCGCTCATAAGTCGGCAAATCATTCGGCATGATCATCAAAAAAACTCATTCCTGCGAACTTTCCTCAAACTCGCCCACAGTCCTAAACTTATTATACCGCCCCTCAAGCAATTCGTCAAGACCTTTTTGCAATTTTCTTTTCAAAGCTCCCTCGATATAGTCAGAGATATTCTCCGCAGTGAGCTGTGGGTCGTTATGTGCGCCGCCGTCGGCTTCGGAAATTATATGGTCGCACACGCCAAGTCTTGTAAGATCCTCGGCGGTTATCTTCATTATATCGCAGGCTTCACGCTCTCTTGTGGAATCCTTCCACAGGATACTTGCAAAGCCTCTCGGTGATATTACCGAATAGATAGCGTTTTCAAGCATTGCAAGCTCATCGCAAACTGCAAGAGCCAGCGCTCCTCCCGAACCGCCTTCTCCGAGTATTATGGAGATAACAGGAGTCTTGAGGGTCATGAACTCCATGATGTTTTTGGCTATCGCTTCGCCCTGACCACGCTTCTCAGCTTCTACGCCGCAGAATGCGCCTGCTGTATCAACAAGGCATATAACAGGTCTATGGAACTTCTCAGCCTGCCTTGCAAGCCTGAGAGCCTTTCTATAGCCCTCAGGGTGTGGCATACCGAAATTGCACTTCTGATTTTCTGCAAGATCTCTGCCCTTTACCTCTGCAATAACTGTAACAGGTATGCCCTTAAAATAGGCTATACCACCCATAACAGCACCGTCGTCGCCAAAAAGTCTGTCTCCGTGCATCTCAAAGAAATCGTCGAATATAAGAGGGATATAGTCCTTGGCAGTCGGTCTGCCCTTGTGTCTGATTATATCAAGTCTTTGACAAGCTGTCAGCTCACTCATTTGAGGACACCTCCTTTGCCGGCTTATGAAGTCTGAGTATATGAGCGAGAACTCTTCTCATTTTCTTTCGCTCGACTATCATATCAACAAAGCCGTTTTCAAGCATGAACTCGGCAGACTGGAAATCGTCAGGAAGCTTCTGCTTGATAGTACCCTCTATAACACGTCTGCCTGCAAATCCGATAAGCACCTTTGGCTCTGCGATTATGATATCGCCCAGTGACGCAAAGGAAGCTGTTACTCCGCCCGTGGTAGGGTCGGTCATAACTGCGATATAAAGCAGACCTGCTTGGTTATGTCTAGCCACAGCACCGCTTGTTTTCGCCATTTGCATAAGGGAAACTATACCCTCCTGCATTCTTGCTCCGCCTGAGGCTGTGAATGCGATAACAGGGAGCTTATTTGCGGTGGCGTATTCGATAGCTCGTGTTATCTTTTCTCCCACAACGCTGCCCATGGAAGCCATCATATAGTTGGAATCCATAACGATTATAACTATCTTCTCGCCTCTTATGGCAGCCTTTCCTGTGATAACGGCGTCTTTAAGACCGGTCTTTTCTCTCAAAGCCTGCTGTTTTGCTTCATAGTCAGGGAAATCTATAGGATTTTTTGATACCATATCCTTATCAAATTCCTCAAAGCTACCCTTATCTATGGTGATATCAAGACGTTCTTTTGCGGTAAGTCTTGAATGGTAGTTACAGTGAGGACATACCTTGCCGTTTGCCTGAAACTCCTCCATAAAAGTGACGTTTCTGCATCTTGGACACTTGAAAAGCAGACCCTTTGGGATATCGGTCTTTTTCTTGTCATCGTCCGCCTTATCGCCGTTAAATCTTACTTTAACGACAGAAAACAGATCTTCAAGCATTATTCCTTACTCCTCTCATCTGCCAAAATGTCGGTACGGTTAAGAAAACCGTTATCGTAATTGCCCTCTAAAAACTCCGGGCGTCTTATAAGCTTGAGCTGGAAATCAACATTGGTTGCAACGCCGTCCACGATAAACTCAGACAGCGCCCATGTCATTTTTGCAATAGCTTCTTCTCTATTCTTACCGTGAACAATGAGCTTGCCTATCATGGAATCGTAATAAGGCGGTATCTCATAGCCCTGATAAACTGCGGTATCTACTCTTATTCCTGGTCCTCCGGGGATAAAGAGCGACTTTATCCTGCCCGGTGACGGTCTGAAATCAAGAAGCGGATTTTCCGCATTTATACGGCACTCTATTGCATGACCTGTCAGCTTTATATCCTCCTGCTTTATAGACAATCTCTGTCCTGATGCGATAAGGAGCTGTTGCTTTACAAGGTCAACGCCTGTAACAGCTTCTGTGATAGGGTGTTCCACCTGTATACGGGTGTTCATTTCCATGAAATAGAACTCGCCGTTTTTATCCACAAGGAACTCAATAGTGCCTGCGTTCCTATAGCCGCAGACCTTAGCGGCTGTACAAGCGGCTTTGCCCATTTTCGCACGAAGCTCCTCATTCATAAAGCTTGCAGGGGAAGGGGCTTCCTCGAGGACTTTCTGATTTCTTCTCTGCATGGAGCAGTCACGCTCGCCCAGATAGATAACATCGCCGTAATTATCTGCAAGTATCTGTATCTCGATATGCTTAGGATCTTCTATGAATTTCTCAATATAGATCTCGTCATTGCCGAAGCAGGCAAGAGCTTCCTGCTTTGCGGCGGTCATCTGCGCTTCAAGCTCATCGTCGGAGTGAACGATCCTTATGCCACGTCCTCCGCCGCCTGCTGAAGCCTTTACCATAACAGGGTAGCCAAGATCTCTTGCAAGGGTATGCGCCGCATGGATATTTGAGATAGCGCCGTCTGAACCCATTATAACAGGCACGCCTGCTTCTTTCATTGTTTCCTTTGCCTGCGCTTTATCGCCAAGCATTTCAATAGACTCGGCTCTTGGTCCTATGAAAGTTATGCCGCACTTTTCGCACATTCTCGCAAAGGACGGATTTTCAGACAGAAAGCCAAAGCCCGGGTGGATAGCGTCTGCACCTGTTATCTCGCAGGCGGAGATTATCGCCCTGACATTAAGATAACTGTCCTTGCTTGGTGCAGGACCTATGCAAACGGCTTCGTCTGCTATCTGAGCGTGGAGAGCATTTCTGTCGGCGGTGGAATATACCGCAACAGTATGTATGCCAAGCTCTCGGCAGGCTCTTATAATGCGGACAGCGATCTCGCCTCTGTTCGCTATCAATACTTTTTTGAACATATTATGCCTCACTAATTATGACTAGAATAAGAGATACCTTACTTTATCGCAAAAGTTATCTCAGCGGAAACAGCCTTCTTGCCGTTTACAGAAGCAAGTGCCTTTCCAACGCCGATAGGACCCTTGACTTTGATTATCTCCACCTCGATATCCAGCTTATCACCAGGCACTACCTGCTGACGGAACTTACAGTTGTTTATGCCGCCGAACAGACCTATCTTGCCCTTATTCTCAGGAAGTGAAAGCAGTGCAACTGCACCTGCCTGCGCACACATCTCTACCATAAGTACACCCGGGGTAACAGGATAGTTCGGGAAATGTCCCTTGAACCAAAAGTCCTCAGCCTTTATATACTTTGTAGCCTTTACACGCTTGCCCACTTCAAGCTCGTTTACCTCGTCGATAAGCAGAAAAGGGTCACGGTGAGGGATTATTTCCATGATCTGCTCTTTATTCAAAACAACTGCCATTGTCTTTCCTCCAAATCAGTTTAGTCAAGTATCATTATGGTCTGATCGAACTCAACAGCGTCGCCGCTGTTTACGCATATCTCTCTTACCACGCCGTCAAATTCGCTCTGTACTTCGCTCATTACCTTCATGGACTCGATAATGAAGATAGTGTCGCCCTTCTTTATCTTGTCGCCAACGCTTACGAACGGCTTTGAATCAGGTGACGGAGCGGCATAGAATGTTCCCACGATAGGGGCTTTAACTGCCTTGCCGCCTGTTACCGGTGCTGATGTTGCCGACGCTTCCGGTGCTGTCTGGGCAGCAGGTAAAGCTGTGCCTACAGCCATTGGCATAGGCATTCCCATTGGTGCAGGAGGAGGGCATTTCTTGCCCTTTACTGTTATCACCTTGTCGCCGTCAGCTATTGTTATCTCACCGAGGTCTTTATTCTTCACGATATCGGCAAGCTTCTCTATTGTTTCAAGGTCAAACTGACCATAAATTTTTTCGCTCATATCAGTTTCTCCTTATCAGTCGCACTTCTTGATGCAGATAGTAGCGTTATGTCCGCCAAAGCCCAGAGAGTTTGAAAGTGCTGCATAGACAGGCATTTCTCTGTTGCCCTCAACGCAGTAGTCAAGGTCGCACTCAGGGTCAGGAGTGGTGTAGTTTATTGTCTTATGAACAAAGTCGTTCTGTACAGAAAGTGCAGTAACGATAGCTTCCATGCCGCCTGCTGCACCGAGAAGATGACCTGTCATAGACTTTGTGGAATTTATAACAGTCTTTCTTGCTGCCTCTTCGCCGAGAGCGATCTTGATAGCTGTTGTTTCATACTTATCGTTAAGACCTGTTGATGTGCCGTGAGCGTTGATATAGTTTACCTGCTCAGGTTTCAGACCAGCCTCTTCATAAGCATACTTCATTGCATATGCCGCAGGCTCACCTGTTGGTGATGGGCTTGTCATATGGTAAGCGTCGCCGGTCGCACCGTAGCCTGCTATCTCAGCTATGATATTCGCACCTCTTGCCTTAGCGTGCTCATATTCCTCAAGGCAAAGGATACCTGCACCCTCGCCGAGGACAAAGCCCTGTCTGTTCAGGTCAAATGGAGTTGACGCTTTGTCAAGCTCTGTTGCCTTTGAGAGAGCCTTCATATTGTTGAAGCCGCTGAGTGCGAAATGAGAGATACAAGCCTCTGAGCCGCCGCAAAGGCAAACGTCAAGATAGCCGTCCTTTATTTTTCTGAAAGCTTCGCCGATAGCGTGAGTACCTGAAGCGCAAGCTGTAGTGGTACAGAAATTATCGCCCTTAAAGCCTGTATGCATTGCAACAGTACCAGCCGCCATATTGCCTATCATCATAGGGATAAAGAAAACTGATACCTTATCAGGCTTTTCGTTGAACTTTGTTACTTCCTTTTCGGTCATGTTAAGGCCGCCGATACCAACACCGATTATAACGCCAGCCTTAAATGGATCAACGTCCTTGAAATCAGAGCCGGCCATTTTAAGAGCCTGCTTTGCAGAGCAAACAGCGAACTGAGTAAATCTATCCATTCTCTTTGCTTCTTTTTTATCTATATACTCAGTGCAGTCAAAATCCTTGACAGCGCCGACTATCTTTACAGGAAAATTTTCGGTATCAAACTGGTCAACATAAGATAGTCCGTTCTTGTTAGCCTTGATATTAGCCCAAAATTCCTCTACGTTCTTGCCAAGAGGGTTTACTGTACCCATACCTGTGATAACAACTCTTCTCATTTAAACACTCCTTAGTATCATTTAAAACATATCAAATCTACATTCCGTAAAACAAATCTACATGACGTAAGATGCCCGTCACGGTGAGTGGCTACATCATAAGTCCGCCGCTTATTTCTATTACCTGTCCTGTAACGTAGCTTGCGTCCTTGGAAGCAAGGAAGGATACAACGCCTGCTATCTCGTCAACTTCGCCGTAACGCTTCATTGCTATCTGATTTATCATAGCCTGCTTCTGAGCGTCTGTGAGCTTGTCTGTCATAGGGGTCTTGATAAATCCAGGGGCTACAGCGTTGCAGGTGATACCTCTTGAGCCAAGCTCCTTTGCAACTGTCTTTGTCATGCCGACGATAGCCGCCTTTGTTGCGGAATAGTTTATCTGTCCAGGGTTGCCGTAAAGTCCTGCAACGGAAGCAAGATTTATTATCTTGCCTGACTTCTGTCGCATCATAACGCTGCCCACAAATTTTGACATATTGAACACGCTCTTCTGGTTTACAGCAACTACCATATCGTACTGCTCCTCGCTCATACGAGCCATAAGACCGTCACGAGTGATTCCTGCGTTGTTTACGAGAACGTCGATAGTGCCAAAACGAGCCTTTACTGCCTTGACTGTTTCCTCTACCTGTGCATAGCTTGAAACGTCGCAGATGAACTTTTCACACTCTACGCCCTCTGCCTTTATCTTATCCATTATATCGTTATCTTCAAACATTGCCTCAGAGATGTCGTTGAGAGCAATATTATAGCCGTCCTTTGCAAGTCTGAGTGCTATCGCTGCACCTATTCCTCTTGCAGAACCTGTTATCAATGCTGTTGCCATTTTATTTTCCTCCTGTTATTTCTGCATGATGTAAATGATATCTCTGAGAGTATCATAATCTATCATATCTTTGTAAATGGTCTGTTTTCTTCCGTTCGGTAAAAGTACCTTCATTCCGTTTTTATTTTCCTTAAGCAAGGTCAGCTCCTTTACCTCATATACTAATATCCTGCTGTTTTCGATCTCCCCGTCAAGAAGCTTTTTCAACGTATAATGGTCGCTTAAAAATTCCATTGCGTCGTCCTGTGCTTTCATAATGCTTCTCATACCGTGATTTGAAGTATTAGAATGCGAATGCGGTACAGCTGCACCTATACTATAAAGCGTCCCCTTATAATACGCATAGCAGGTAAAATTTCTCATATGTTTTGCCGATGCTTTTGCGGCAGCTATACTGATGTATACAACGCACAGTAAAAATACTATAAACACAGCAGCTGCTGCCATTTCTGTTTCCTGTGAAGTGACCTTTCTGACCGCATCACGGTTTGCTGCTGAATCTTTTCCAATAAAAATAAATAATGGTATCGTTGAAAGTATCAGCACTAAAAGTGCAGGTATCATTCTGACAAGCACACTTTTACCGATCTCACTTCTCGAAGCCGGCGGATATTGAAATAACTTTATCATATTATTAGTTTATTTGTTCAGCAGCTTTTCTGCTTCTGTAAACATTTCTTCTATCATGTCCTTTGCAGGTTCGACCTTCTTTACCATGCCTGCGATAGCTCCGCAGAGGAAAGAACCCTCCTCAAGGTTGCCGTCCTGAACGGCTTTTCTCAGTGAGCCGAGAGTGATCTCCTCAAACTCGTCAGGAGTGATAGTGCCGTTTGCTTCACCGCTTGCAAGCTTCTTTGAGAACTTTGTCTTAACGTTTCTGCATGGGTGACCTGTATATCTGCCTGTTACGATACTGTCTGTATCCTTTGCCTTTACAACAAGCTCCTTATAAACAGGGTTTATCTGACACTCCTCTGCGGCAAGGAAACGTGTGCCGAGCTGAACGCCCTCTGCGCCAAGCATGAATGAAGCGGCTATTCCTCTGCCGTCTGCTATTCCGCCTGCGGCGATAACAGGTATCTCAACTGCGTCAACTACCTGTGGTACAAGACACATCGTTGTGTTCTCACCGATATGTCCGCCTGACTCTGTTCCCTCTGCAATAACAGCGTCTGCGCCTGCTCTTTCCATTCTCTTTGCAAGAGCAACTGACGGAACGACAGGTATCACCTTTATGCCTGCTTCTTTCCATGCAGCCATATACTTGCCTGGGTTGCCTGCGCCTGTTGTTACGACAGGTACGCCCTCGTCTATAACGAGCTGAGCGAGGTCGTCGGCATTAGGGCTCATGAGCATGATATTAACACCGAAAGGCTTGCCGTTTACAGCCGCCTTTGTCTGTCTTATCTGATCTCTCAGGTAGTCGATAGGTGCAGAGCCGCCTGCGATTATGCCAAGTCCGCCTGCGTTTGAAACTGCGGAAGCGAGAGTATGCTCAGCTATCCAAGCCATACCGCCCTGAAAGATAGGGTATTTTATACCCAAAAGTTCAGTTATTCTTGTCTTTGTAGTAGTCATAGTAGTTCTCCTTATTGTCAAAAGCAAATTTTATGCCATAATACATAATAACAATTTATTATGTACCGAATATAAACTGTATATTGATCATCAATACTCGAAAACAGCCGCACCATAAGTAAGTCCGCCGCCGAAGCCTACAAGACAAACCTTGTCGCCTCTTTTTATCCTGCCTTCTGCAACTGCGTCGCAAAATGCGATAGGGATAGATGCGGAAGATGTGTTTCCATAGCGGTCGATATATACCGGGAACTTGTCCATTGAAACGCCAAGGTGCTTTGCGGCAGTTTCGATTATTCTTATATTTGCCTGATGCGGCACTATCCAATCAAGGTCATCAGGGGAAATCTCTATCTTTGCACAAGCCTGCTCAACTGCATTTAGAAGTGCCTTTGTGGCAAACTTATAGACCTCTTTGCCGTCCTGCTTGAAGAAATAACCCTTCGTTTCAGGCATATCCATATCAAATTCCTCGGTATTGGTTCTGAAAGCGTTCTCAGACTTCAAAGCACGAGAAGCAAGATACTTTGCACCGTTTCCGTCTGCGCCAAGGAAACTTGAATATGTAGTATCCTCTGCTGTTTCAAGAACGAAAGCGGCTGCGCCGTCACCGAAAAGCACGCAGGAAGAACGGTCGGTATAGTCAACGAATTTTGAAAGCTCCTCAGAGGCTACCAAAAGAACAGTCTTTATTCCGTCGCCGCTCTGAAGGTATCTCTTTGCGGTATCAAAGCCGTAAACAAAGCCTGCACAAGCAGCGTTAAGGTCAAATGCGATACAGCCTATCGCGCCTATCTCTCTCTGAATAAGGCAGGAAAGTGACGGAGTGAAATAATCCCCTGTTACTGTTGTGGCAATAATAAGGTCGATATCCTCTGCCTTTACTTCTGCGTCAGCCATTGCAGCCTTTGCTGCCATTGCTCCAAGATAGTATGTAGGCTCGCCATTTGTGATGTGTCTTTGCTTGATGCCTGTTCTCTGAGTTATCCACTCGTCGCTTGTTTCAACGATCTTTGTGAAATCCTCGTTTGTTGCGACCATTTCAGGCACATATTTGCCTATGCCCTTGATCTTTACGCCTGTTACTTTACTTCCCACTGATTTTTCCTCCTGAAAATTCTATATTATATATTGTATATCTCCGCAATTTGTGCTATAATGTTCTTGTTCCTATGGAGCAAGTCAAAATATATTATATCAAATATAATTAGTTAATTTTTTAACTAT
>NZ_QTYG01000024.1:0-39697 GCF_003462045.1 Ruminococcus sp. AM31-15AC
TAAAAATTATTAATTTCGATGAAAATTGATAAAATTTGATAAAAAGCTATATTTATATTGACTTTTCACCAGTAATATGTTATAATAATTCCAAGAAATTGATTTTGATTTTGGCTAGATACAACAATTAGCTACCAACGTCAAATACGGAAATTTACGAAAACTATTCAGCCGTTTTGCTAATAGCAGAATGGCTATTTTTTTGAAACGAGTTGCTTTGATCGAAATTTGACAATACTGTTATTTGTTAAAATGTTTATATAAGCAGAAAGAGTGCCCGTCTCCGTTATATTGGAGATTGACACTCTTTTCATTTTTATTGGATTTTTATCGGAATAAGGTCATTTGGGAAAACTGCCCTTTGTTAAGGTTGATGAACGTCAAGATTTCCCCAAATTCTTATTACTTTAAGCCCCATTTTTGAAGCGTCATCGAAAACATTCTTTACCTCACTCTTTGACTTATAGGTGAGATAATAGCAGTTCGTGCCGCCGTAATAGTAAGGGCTTCCGTCGCACATAAACTTTGAGCCGTCAGCGTAAACAAATCCCTCTGGGTGTGTCACCGCATACTCCGCATATGCGCTGATATCTGCGAAGGGCACAATGCTAACAGCCATTGCCGCAGCCGCCAGAGCCGCAGAAAATCTTCTCATTACTCCTGTCATAACCATACTCCTTTTTTCATCACATTAGCTAATTTCCACTTAATTTAGCTTGTTGAATTATTGCAGTTTTACTTTATCACAAACTTAGTACATTGTGCTATAAGTAATCATCATTTTATATTATTTTTGTCTTTCATTGCCAAAGAAAATAATAGTAAAAAAACGTTTACATTTCATATTAACATCAAACGTTTAAGATAAACAAATTAACAAATGCAATTTACACACAAAACAAAGCCAGGCATATCACTTCAAAATGATATACCCAGCTATACAAAAAGATATTCAATACACTTACCATGCATAAAGATGATCCCTATGTAAACATAAAAAACACCTATCCAAGTGCCACATCAAGTATCATCATAAGCACAAAGCCCAGCGCAAAAACTATAGTTCCAATATTTGAGTGTGGCTTTTCCGACATTTCAGGTATAAGCTCCTCCACCACGACATAAATCATAGCACCTGCCGCAAAGCTTAGAAGATACGGCAAAACAGGGATTATAAACTGTGCCAATAATATCGTCAGCACAGCCCCCACAGGCTCGACCACTCCCGATAAAACGCCGTAAACAAAGGCTTTTCCCTTTCCCATACCCTCCGAACGCAGTGGCATGGATATTATCGCACCCTCTGGAAAGTTCTGTATTGCGATACCGAGGGATAATGCCAACGCACCAGCGGCGCTTATGGCATGATGGTCAGCCGCCCAGCCTGCATATACAACGCCAACAGCCATTCCTTCGGGGATATTGTGAAGCGTCACCGCAAGCACAAGCATTGTAGTTCGCTTGAAACCGCTTTTTGTACCCTCCGGTTCAATGGCATTCATGTGAAGATGTGGTATAACTCTATCGAGAAAAAGCAGAAAAAACACTCCAAGCATAAATCCCACCGCCGCAGGAACAAAGCTCAGTCTACCCATTTTCGCTGATTGCTCCATAGAGGGTATTAACAGGCTCCACACGCCTGCCGCCACCATTACTCCTGCCGCAAAGCCTGTCAAGGCTCGCTGGACAAGATAATGCATATTTTTCTTCATGAAAAGCACACACGCCGCACCAAGAGATGTACCCAAAAACGGTATCAGAATGCCTTTAAAAATAGTCATGCTCATTGTTCTTCACTGATATGCTTCTTCAATGCTGCAAAGCTCTCGTCAGACAAAACGTGTTCTATCTTGCAGGCATCATGCTCAGATATTTTTCTGTCAACACCAAGACTTACAAGCCACTCTGTCAATACAAGGTGCTTTTCGTAAATCTTTTCCGCAACATATCTGCCGTCGTCAGTGAGAGTAATGAAGCCGTTTTCGTCCATTGTGATGAACCTTCCCTCACGAAGTATCTTCATAGCGTTTGATACGCTGGGTTTTGTAACATTCAGTTCCCTTGCAACATCAATGCTCCTCACCTCGCCGTTTTGCTTGTTCCATAAAACGAGTATCGCCTCCAGATAGTCCTCCCCAGACGTGTGAATGTTTCCCATTTATATTCCCCTTTCTTTATTAGTTATGGCTAACTTATATCTTTAAAATTACCGCACGCCACGAAGCCAAGCATATCAAAACAAAACGCCTTTTCACAAAAGCTTTTTTGCAAACTTAGCCACACCCTCTTCGTGCAGTATCAAAAGTATAGAACATCAGTTAATGTATACTAACTGATATTTATTATATCACAGAAAATATGTTTTGTCAAGCAAACAAAAAAGCCGTGACAGACCTTTTCATCTGCCACGGCTTTGTGCATAGCTATTTACTTGAATCTTGCAAAAAATCCTTTTTTCTCATAAGGCTCTCTTTCAGCGGAAATAAAAGTGTAGCCTGTTTTCTCAACTGCTTCTTTAAGCTTTTCATCAGGGATATCCTCATCAACTATAGCCACAGTTTCGCCCTTTGCATGGGAAGAGCTTACCTTTTTCACCTTGAAATTCTGCCTGAAAGTGTCATTCATATGCGATTCACACATTCCGCACATCATTCCGTCTATTTTTACTATTATCTTTTCCATTTCTGACCCTCCAATGCTTAATAGGTTAGAATTTACTAACCATGCTTATTGTAACACAGCCTATAGCTTTTTTCAAGTCAATAATGTAAATTTTAATCTGCCGTTTGTCTGTTGTTCTCCGCAAGAAGATAATTCTTCACTTCCCAAAGCTTCTGAGAAAGGTCAACATAATAAGTGTGCGGATTTTCAAATCTTGTGATCTCGTCCCAAAGAGTGTCTATCTCAGCCGCCGCATACTTTACGATATCCTCATATGCAGGCTTCTTGTATACGCACTTGCCGTCCTTGAATATCTGCTGTTGAATAGGCTTTGCCTCAAAGTTTGTAACAACCTTTTTCTTCCATGTAAACTGTGGGTCAAAAAGCGTAAGGGGTCTGCTTTCATCTATCACCTCGTCATGAATACACAGCAGGTCAGCCACAGCCTTGTGATTGTCCTTATCATAAATTCTGTAAAGCTTTTTGAAATGCGGAGTCGTTATCTTCGCCACGTTTTCAGAAATCTTTATCTTGGGCTGAATATTGCCATCATCGTCCTCCACAGCCGCAAGCTTGTAAACTCCTCCGAAAACAGGCTCGCTCTTTGCGGTGATAAGTCTTTCGCCCACTCCGAACATATCTACCTTAGCGCCCTGATATATCATATCTCTTATAAGATACTCGTCAAGGGCGTTTGAAGCACATATTTTGCAATCAGGATAGCCTGCCTCGTCAAGCATTTTTCTTGCTTTCTTGGAAAGATAAGTTATATCTCCCGAGTCTATCCTTATTCCCACAGGTCGGCAGCCCATAGGCTTCAGCACCTCGTCAAAAGCCTTTATTGCGTTAGGCACACCGCTTTTCAGCACATTATAAGTGTCCACAAGCAGAACAGTGCCATTAGGATAGCACTTACAGTAAGTCTTGAAAGCTTCAAGCTCGCTGTCAAACATCTGCACCCATGAATGTGCCATTGTGCCTGTTGCATTAAAGCCGAAAAGCTGGTCTGTGATAGTGCAGGCTGTGCCTGAGCAACCGCCTATGCCTGCGGCTCTTGCACCGAGTATGGCAGCGTCTGCACCATGAGCACGTCTTGAACCAAACTCAGATACCGCTCTGCCCTGAGCCGCCCTTACAATACGGTTAGCCTTTGTTGCAATAAGTGTCTGATGATTTATGCAAAGCAGAAGATAAGTTTCCACAAGCTGAGCCTGCACCGCAGGTGCTCTCACCGTTATAATAGGCTCGTTAGGGAACACAACAGTACCCTCCGGCACAGCAAATATATCTCCTGTGAAGCGGAAATCCTTAAGATATTCAAGAAAGCCCTCGTCAAAAATGCCCTTTGAGCGCAGGAACTCTATGTCCTCTTCGTCAAAATGAAGATTTTCGATATAGTTTATGACCTGCTCCAGACCGCAGGCAATGGCAAATCCGCCACCGTCAGGTATCTGTCTGAAAAACAGATCAAAATAAGATATTTTTTCCTGCATACCGCTTACAAAATAGCCGTTTCCCATTGTCAGCTCATAAAAATCGCACAGCATAGTGTAATTGAATTTGTCCATTTTGCTCTCTCCCTTTCAGCTTATAACAAGAGGGACTAATGTCCCTCCTTGCTGTTTTACAATATTATATCACGCCACAGGTGCAAAAACCTGAACTAAAGCGCAAACTTTTCTGAATATTCAGCCAACAGCTTCTCGTAATAGTCAGGACCGTTTCTGTGAAGCTTATCAAGATATTCATGCTTTTTAAGGCTGTTGTATTTCTCTTGGTTTGCAATAAGATAGACCGCAATATTTGAGCAGTGGTCTGATATTCTCTCCACATTTGTGAGTATATCTAGGAAGTTCACACCCACCTCGATGTTGCAAAGACCATTCTTAGACCTGTCGATATGAACAGCCTTAAGCTCCTCAACAAGTCTGTCTACTACTTCTTCAAGTGGCTCGATCTCCTTGAGAACGTTCATATCCCCTGTCTTTGTGGCTTCGATAGCAAGCCCGATTATCTCCTGAATGGCGTTGCACACAACGTCAAGCTCGTGCTTCGCCTGCTCAGAAAAACCGATCTCCTTTTCATAAAGAACATCCGCAGTTTCATAGATGTTTATAGTATAGTCGCCTATTCTCTCATACTCTGAGATAAGGTGGAAAAGCGCTGTAACAGTTCTCGACTCATCCTCGTTCAGACCGCAGTCGTTGAGCTTTATAAGATATGAACCTACTCTGTCCTCAAGCCTGTCGATAAGCTCCTCACGCTCTTTTATCTTGTCGATAGACTTAAGGTCATACTTGTCATAAAGCTCTCTTACCGATATGAAATTCTTCTGTGCCAGCACGCCCATTTGAACAACTGCCTCTGTAGCCTGTGCGATAGCAACGTTTGGAGTAACAAGAAATCTGTCGTCAAGGAGATCCTCCTTAGTGAAAGTATCATCGTCCTCAGCGTTCTTCTTATCTCTGATAGTCCATTCGGCAAGCTTTTCAAGCACTGTATAGAACGGCAGAAAGATTATAGTTACCACAACATTGAAGATAGTATGGAAGTTTGCGATGCTTCCCGTTGTAAAGCTCTTATTCCAGAACGGAAGTCCTATTGTATACTGAATGATATAAACGCCGATAAGAAAGATTATAGTACCGATAAGGTTGAAATAGAAGTGTATCATAGCGGCTCTCTTAGCGTTCTTTGAAGCACCTATACTTGAAATAAGAGGTGTAGCACAAGTACCGATGTTAGTACCCATTATGATAGGAAATGCAGAAGCGAATGTGATAGCGCCTGACACTGAAAGCGCCTGCAAAATGCCTATAGAAGCGGCTGATGACTGTATGATAGCCGTGAATATCGCACCCACCAATACGCCCAGAACAGGGTTTTTAAGCACTGCAAAAAGCTGCTCGAACTGCGGAAGCTCTGCCAGCGGAGCGATCTTCTCCTGCATAAGTATCATTCCGGTAAAGAGGATACCTATGCCCATCATTATCTCGCCCACGTTCTTTGTCTTGTTCTTCTTTCCCACCATTATGATGATAAGACCGATAACGATAAGTATAGACGAGAAATTCGACGGCTTGCAAAGCTGCAATATAGCAGGGCCGCTGCTGTCGCCCTCGAGGTTTGTGAGCCTTAATATCTGCGTTGTCATGGTCGTTCCGATATTTGCTCCCATGATTATTCCAACTGCGCCCTTAAGCTTCAAAAGACCTGCGTTTACAAGTCCCACCACTATGACCGTAGTTGCCGATGATGACTGCACCGCTGCTGTTACCAATGCACCGAAAAGTATTCCTGAGAACACGTTTCCTGTCATTTTCGCAAGGACCTTCTCCATAAGTCCGCCCGAAGCCTTTTCAAGTCCCGAACTCAATATGGTCATTCCGTACAAAAACAGACCAAGTCCGCCCGCCATTCCGATAATGTTAAAGATACTCAAATCAATTCATTCCTTTTCTTGTTTTTTCCACTGCACAACGTCCGAGCACGCCCCTGCGCACCCCATTACTTACCTTACCTTTACGCCGATTTTACTTAATAAATAAAACAAAGCCAAAGCCTGCACGGATATCCCGCAAGGCTCTGACTTTGATAATTATTTCTTTCCTGCCACCACAAGTCTGTTCATGGCACGTCGCAGTTTCTGCTCCGCCCTTTCAAACTCTTTCTGGCTAGCATTTTCTCTGAGCTTGTTCTCTGCCGCCGCCTTTGCCTTTTCGGCTCTTGCAACGTCTATCTCATCAGCCCATTCGATAGCAGATGTCACCACTGTCACACCGTCAGCAGACACCTTTATAAGCCCTCCCGAAATAGCGGCTGTTCTGAACTCACCTTCTATTTTGATACGGAAAGGAGAAGAAACGATATTTGCCACATATGGCGCATGACCTGCAAGTATACCAATATCACCTGATACGGTCCTCACAATGATCTGCTCAGTATTCCCCTCAAAAAAAGTTTTTTCAGGGGTTATTATCTTAAGATCAAAAGGCGTCATAATCTTTCTCCATAAGTTTTTTACAAATCAGCGCATGCGGCACAAAATTGCCACATACATTCACTATATACTATAATCCGACTCTTGTCAAGTATTTTTCTTTAAACGTTCTGTTACTACTGTTCACTTTCTGCGATCTGTCTGCCCTTTTCAACAGCCTCGTCGATAGTTCCCACGAACAGAAAAGCAGATTCAGGCAGGTCGTCATGCTTGCCCTCAATTATCTCCTTGAAGCCTCTGATAGTTTCCTTGATAGGCACATATTTGCCCTTCATACCTGTGAACTGCTCAGCAACGGAGAACGGCTGTGACAGAAAACGCTGTATCTTTCTTGCTCTTGATACAGTGAGCTTATCCTCGTCAGAAAGCTCGTCCATACCCATGATAGCGATGATATCCTGAAGCTCCACATACCTCTGCAAGATAGACTGGACCTGTCTTGCCACCTGATAATGCTCATTTCCCACTATCTCAGGCGAAAGTATCCTGGAGTTTGACTCCAACGGGTCAACCGCAGGATAGATACCAAGTGATGAAATGCTTCTTGAAAGCACAGTTGTTGCGTCAAGGTGAGCAAACGTAGTTGCAGGCGCAGGGTCTGTCAAATCGTCCGCAGGCACATAAACTGCCTGAACGGAAGTGATAGAGCCTTTTGTTGTTGAAGTGATACGCTCCTGTAACTGACCCATTTCAGTTGCAAGGGTAGGCTGATAACCAACGGCTGACGGCATTCTGCCAAGGAGTGCCGAAACCTCAGAGCCTGCCTGAGTGAATCTGAATATGTTGTCGATAAAAAGCAGCACGTCCTGATGCTCAACATCTCTGAAATACTCCGCCATTGTCAGACCTGAAAGTGCAACTCTCATTCTAGCTCCGGGCGGCTCGTTCATCTGACCATACACAAGCACGGTCTTGTCAATAACACCCGACTCTTTCATTTCATAATAAAGGTCGTTGCCTTCACGGGTACGCTCTCCAACGCCTGTGAATACCGAGATACCGCCGTGCTGATTGGCAACGTTATTTATAAGCTCCTGAATAAGCACCGTTTTGCCTACGCCTGCACCGCCGAAAAGACCTATCTTTCCGCCTTTCAGATATGGTGCGATAAGGTCGATTACCTTGATGCCTGTTTCAAGTATCTCATTTGAGCCGGACTGCTCCTCATATGTCGGAGGCTCTCTGTGTATCTCCCAACGCTCCTTAGTTTCAGGTGCAGGCAGATTGTCAACAGGCTCACCCAGAAGATTGAACATTCTCGAAAGAGTTTCCTTGCCCACCGGAACAGATATAGCCTTGCCGGTATCAACAGCGTCGATACCTCTCACAAGACCGTCCGTAGAGCCCATGGCGATACATCTTACTATATCGTCGCCTATATGCTGAGCCACCTCAACAACGAGCTTTTCGCCCTTGTTGTCTATCTCAATGGCATTGAGCAGATCAGGCAGGCTGTCCTTTTCAAAACGGATATCGACTACCGCACCAACTATCTGGACTACCTTGCCTATGTTTTTGCTTTTCATTTATTTACCACCTTTCAAAAAGGGATATAAGCTATCATCATAGCCGTCACGTCTTTTAAATACTATCTTCCGATAGTTGCCGAGCTTATCTCCGTAAGCTCCTGAGTTATCTGCGCCTGTCTTGCTCTGTTGTAAAGAAGCGACAGGTTGTCTATCATTTCTCCTGCATTGTCCGTTGCAGACTCCATTGCAGTACGTCTTGCCGCCTGCTCAGAAGCGTAAGAATCCACTATCGCAGAATAAAGCATACCGCCTATATACTGCGGTATCATGCCGTCAAAGACCTCCTCAGGGGACGGGTCATAGATAGTTGACGGGTGCTTTCTTCCCCCAAGCTTGTCAAGATCCTTCACAGGAAGTATCTGCAAGCTGCAAGGCTCTTGTGTCAGAGCCGACACGAAGGTGGTATACACAAGCTCTACCTTGTCATAATCCCCATTTCTGAAGCCTGCGATAACATCTTCCGCAATGTCCATAACAGTGTCAGCGTCAATGCTCTCCGCTATCTGCGGATATTTCCACACAAGGTCATAGTCACGCTTCTCAAAGAACTCAACAGCCTTTTTGCCCACAGCCATGACACGAAGCTGACCGCCTGATGACAGCACATCGTCAGCCTTTGCCTTAGCCATTTTCAGCACGTTGGAGTTAAATCCTCCTGCAAGTCCCCTGTCGCCTGCCACCACTATAAGCAGTGTGGAATTAAGGAACTTCTTCTTTGTATACACCGACTTGAAAGCTCTGTCGCAGGATATATCGCACATTGTCTTAAAAAGCGTTTCAAAGAACGGCTGAACTGCCACCGCCTTATCCTTGGCACGTCTGAGCTTAGAAGCTGCCACAAGCTGCATGGCTTTTGTTATCTGCATGGTGCTTTCAACGCTTTTGATACGTCTTTTGACGTCTTTCATATTAGCTGTTGCCATTGCTCAGCGCTCCTTATCTGCTTTGAAGAAACTTCTGTGAATACTCCGCAAGCACGTCCTTTATTGCCTGTTCATTCTCTTTTGTAAGCTCTCCTGTTTCTCTTATTGAAGAGAAAATGTCAGGGTGCGTTTCATCTATATACACAAAAAGATCTTTCTCAAATTCAGCGATATCCTCAACTCTGATATTTTTCAGATAGTTGTTTACCACCGCATAGATTATGACCACCTGCTTCTCAACGTCCAGTGGCGAGGTCTTGCCCTGTTTGAGCACTTCCACGATACGTTCGCCCTGTGCAAGTCTTTCCTTAGTGTCTTTGTCAAGGTCAGAGCCGAACTGCGAGAATGACTGCAACTCTCTATATTGCGAATACAGCAGTTTCAGCGAGCCTGAAACCTTTTTCATAGCCTTTATCTGTGCCGAACCGCCTACACGGGATACTGATATACCAGGGTTTACCGCAGGTCTGACGCCTGAGAAGAACAGCTCAGATTCAAGGAATATCTGTCCGTCAGTGATAGATATAACGTTTGTCGGAATATAAGCCGAAACATCGCCTGCCTGAGTTTCGATAATAGGCAGAGCGGTTATAGAGCCTCCGCCGTAGTCTTTGTTAAGACAGCAGGCTCTCTCCAAAAGTCTTGAATGGAGATAGAATACATCTCCCGGATAAGCCTCACGTCCTGTCGGTCTTTGAAGCAGAAGTGACATAGTTCTGTACGCCACAGCGTGCTTTGAAAGGTCGTCATAAACGCACAGCACGTCCTTGCCCTGAAGCATGAAATATTCTGCCATTGCAACGCCTGCATATGGTGCTATATACTGCAAAGGCGCCATTTCAGAAGCCGTTGCCGATACAACTATAGAATAATCCATTGCCCCATGTTTAGAAAGGGTATCCACCACGTTTGCCACAGTAGACTGCTTCTGACCTATCGCAACATAGATACAAATAACGTCCTTGCCTTTCTGATTTATGATAGTATCAAGTGCAATAGAAGTTTTACCTGTCTGTCTGTCACCTATGATAAGCTCTCGCTGACCTCTGCCTATAGGTATCATAGAGTCGATAGCCTTGATACCTGTCTGCAATGGTCTGTTTACTGATTGTCTTGTAATTATTCCGAAAGCAGGGCTTTCCACAGGTCTTGTTTCTGTTGTAAGCACAGCGCCCCTGCCGTCGATAGGTGCACCGAGAGCGTTCACAACTCGTCCGAGAAGCGCATCTCCCACAGGCACAGAAACTATCCTGCCTGTTCTCTTTACTCCAGACCCCTCTTTTATTCCGTCCTCAGAGCCGAGAAGTACACAGCCTACAAAATCCTGCTCCAAGTTCATTGCCATGCCGTATGTTCCGTTAGAAAATTCAAGAAGTTCGCCCGACATACACTTGTCAAGTCCATGAACTCTTGAAATTCCGTCGCCAACAGTGCAGACCGTCCCCACATCGTCAAGCTCCAGCTTGCTGCGGTAGTCCTTGATCTGCTGTTTTATCAAGCCTGTTATTTCATCAGGACGTAATTTCATGTTAAAATACCGTTCCTTTCCTATGCAATGACCCCGTCGATCTGAGCCTTGATATCATCAAGCTTAGTTCTGACGCTGCCGTCTATTTCTGTGTCTGAATATCTCAGCACGATACCGCCCATAAGGCTTTTGTCCACCTTTTCCACAAGCACTATCTTTGCCCCCGAAACAGCTTCCAGCTTAGCCACAAGCTTGTCCCTGAGCCTTTCAGACAGAGGCATAGCCGTCACCGCAGTGACCTCTATGATATTATTATGCTTTTCATAAAGCTCCTTGAACTTTGCGCATATCTCAGGCAGAAACCTTATCCTGCCCTTTTCGCTCACAAGGCAAAGAAAATTAAGCGTAACAGGCTGTATCCTGCCCATAAACACCTTTTCCAGCGCCGCCCTTTTTTCGTTCTCCGTCACCAGTGGAGACGCAAGAAGCTCCACATATTCCTCCTGACCCTGAGAGAAAAGTATATCCCTTATGCTCCCAAGCTCACCATAGACTTCATCAAGGCAGTTTTCCTCGCAGCACACCTCGAAAAGTGCGTTGCCGTAAATATTCCCGATACTGTCTGCCATTACATCTCACCCACATTGTCGATGAACTTCTCGATAAGACGTTCGTTGTCCTCGCCTGTCATATCCTTTTCCACAACTGCTGCCGCAGCCGAGAAAGCAATATCGGTGATCTCGTTCTTGATCTGGTTGACAGCGATCTTCTTTTCTCTTTCGATCTCTCTTGAAGCATTATCCACAAGACCCTTTGCCTCAGTTCTCGCTTCGCTGATTATCTCGTCAGAACGCTGTTGAGCCTTTCTTGTTGCCGTCTGTATAATCTGTGCAGACTCTTCCTTTGCTCCCTCTAATCTGCTTGTATACTCAGCTTCAAGCTTCTCGGCATTTTCTTTCGCCTCGTCAGCCTGCCTGTAAGTTTCCTTAACATCATTTTTCCTGTCCTCGATGACCTTGTTCACCTTATCGAACAGAAAATGCTTGAGCACCAAAAACAGTATGAGCGTATTGAGCAAAGTCGCAATTATCGTTGTCAGATCTATTGACAGAAACTCTGTCACATCGCCTGCTGCCAATACCATTTATCCAACCTCCCCTCCACACCAATGCAGAGCAAATCTTGTTTGAAGCTTTTTATTAAAGCTTTCCGATAAATGGGTTAGCAAAGAGCAGGATAAGTGCAACTACGAATGCGTAGATACCTGTTGACTCAGCCATAGCAACGCCTATGAACATTGTTCTTGTGCAGTCGCCTTTAGCCTCAGGCTGTCTTGCGATAGCCTCGATAGTCTTTCCTACTGCGTAGCCCTCACCGATACCAGGTCCGATACCTGCGATCATTGCAAGTCCTGCACCGATTGCTGAACAGCCAAGAAGAATAGCCTTTTCCATAATGATAAACCTCCGTTATTTACATATTTATACTTTTCCGCCAAAGCGGTAATTTACTCTGTTTCTGCTGCCGCACCAACGTTTACCATGGTGAGCATGGAGAAGATATAAGCCTGTATGCACCCTGAGAACAGGTCGAAATACACGCTAAGCACCGCAGGTATACCTACCTGAAATACGCTGAACGCCCATGAGCCTGCCTCAAAAGTCAGACCCAGTGCAGATGACAGCGAGCCAAGTGCACCATAAAGCAGTCCCATTATTACCATGCCGCCTGCAACGTTACCAAAAAGACGGAACGCCATAGACGCAGGTGTAGCCACCTCGCTGATGATATTAAGCGGCAGAATGAAAGCAACAGGCTGTGCAAAGCTTTTAAGGTAGCCCTTGAAACCATTCGCTTTTATCTTGTTGTATGTGATAAGCACGAATGTCATAAGCGCCCACGTTGCCGTAACATTGATGTCCGCAGTCATAGACCTCAGACCTATCATACTGATAAGAGCGCCAAACACCGCATAAATAAGCAGCGTAGCAATATAAGGGGCATACTTCATCATCTTAACGCCCATGTTCTCTTTGACCATGTTGTTGACGAAGTTCACAAGCATCTCCGCAACCACCTGACGTTTTTTCACAGGCACTTTTTTCAGGTCATGAGTGAGCCACAAGCACAATATGAGCACCGCAGCTATAATAAGCCAGCCCATCACCACCGTTTCGGTGATCCTCAGACTGCCTATCTCAAACACTATCTTAGGGCCGTTTCCTATACCCGTCATTTATTTATCCCTTCTTTCTCTTATCTGTATGACATACAGAATCATCCTCGGATAAAACTGCGGCAGAAGAATCCCAACTGGACTTACTGCCTTTGTGAGCATAGCCCCCGCACAAAGCACAAAAAGCACTCCATACCTAGTCATGTAACACCCAAGCATTGTGCGTTTAGCCTTTTTGCCATCAAGCTCCACAGCCTTTTCGCAGGTCACACCAAGGTAGTACATACAAAGGCACATATAGCCCCAGCCCAATGCAAAGCCCGCAAGCTGTGTGATGTCAAAGCCCCACAGCAAAGTAAATGCCCAGCATACGGCAGCCATAACACCGCCCCATAAGCATATTTTTTTCAGCAAGCCGCCAAGCTCAGAGCCTATATTTTTCACTTATTTTCTCCGATTTTCATAAAGAAATCCACCATAAATCTTTACATTTTCTTAACAGCAGAAAATATCTGCCTGATGTATTTCATTATACCACACAGCCCTACATTTTTAAAGAGCAAACCGCAAACTTAAACATTTATTTTACACAGGCTTTACATTTTGTTCATAGTTAGTCAAATAATTAGTTAATTATAATTCAGCGTTAATAATTTATCAATAGTCAATCTTTGATTTTTGATATTGTTTGAGTTTTATCATACTATTCTACAATAAAAAACGGACTGCCACAAGCCGATATAATATCACGGCTGAGCAGTCCGCAAGCATATGTGCGGCTTATCTGAGGATATCGTCAACAACGCTTTCTGCAGTGCTTACAGTATCATCAATAATATCCGCACCACCGCTTACTGTGTCCTTGATACCATCGCCGACACGGCTCACAAGAGTGTCGCTGTCATCACGTCTGCTTGTGACCTCATTTTTAGAAGTTGTGGTCGCAGTAACACCGGAAGATGTCGAACCTGAGTTATCGTCATTTCTTGAACAGCCTGCGAGCATAACACCGCAAAGACCGAGACAAGTTAGCATAGCGAACATTTTTTTCATAATTAAGTTCCTTTCAGTATAAGATATGCCATTTCAGGCTAATGCTATTATTTCTCGGAGATGAAGATATATTCATAAAAAACAAAAAAGAGATGAGCCAAATGCCCATCTCTCTGTCAGATCAAAAAATTAATAGAACTGCGATCTCTTTTTCTTGATAACGAAAATAACAGCACCTACAATAACCGCCGCAACGACCACAATAACTACAATGCCTACTACTCCGATACCCTTTGAAGATTCAGCCTCAGATGACGAAGTGCTGCTCAGTCCGTTTGACTTAGGCTGCACCTTTAAGCCCTGCACGATCTCCTGTGCCTTTGCACTTTTATTGTAGCCATCGAGATTCATTACCTGAAGATCTTCACCATTTTTTTGCAGCGGAGTATCTATTACAAGATTATCAATATAAAGCACATCTGTCTTATCCATTTTCTTGATAACCGGTATCTCAAAAATGAACTTTGTTGCTCCGCACTCGTCAGGTACCGGTATAAGCGCTGTCGCATACTGAGTAACATTATTGCTTGCATCTGTATTTATTTCAAGCTGAACACTATTGCTGGTCACCTTTTTGTATTCCTCAGTACAAGGAAAAGCAAACACAGAATCTCCCATAAGCTTGCCCTGAGCGTCCTGATTTATCCTATACTTGAAAGAGATCATACAGCCGTCAAAACAAGTCATGCCAAAATCCTTGGCGTCGATCTCAACGCCCATCGTTATATAAGGCGCATCTTCAGATTCAGAGCCGGGATAAACCAAATTCTTATCGTCATCTCTTATAAGCGAAGCATAAGTACAATAATCGCTTATGTCATTAGGCTGCGTTGCTGTTATCTTAAGGCTTGCGCCCTGATAAGCATAGGTCTTTTCCTGGGATGCTCCCACTGATATCTTCTCTCCGTCAGGAGTCACCTTGATATATCTCTCCCAATCCTTCATATCAAACGACAAGGACGGTGCTGAAGTATCTGTTGTAAGGATACTCTTGTCGGCACTATATTCAGGTATTTCAGCCTCACTGTCGGCATAAGCAGGCACAGCACAAACGCCAAGCATCATTATCGCTGATACCATGCCAAGTATTCTCTTTGATCTCATCTTAATTCTTATCCTCCCTTGATACTATTGTATGTAAACGCTTTCATAGCCGTTCACACAAGTATCGAAACGCTATAAAACACTATTAATATTTTACACCTTTTTAACAAAACTGTCAAGCGTACCATACAACTTTTCATATAATGTAACTGTTTTGTAATACAAACTAAGCGTTTTCACCAAAATAGCCACACGCTTTTTATGAATAAACTCTTATTGACAGCCATTTTTAACAAAAAAAGACCGCCTTCTCAGACGGTCTTGCGATCTTATTGAATACCAAGGAACTGGAAATACTGCTTATCCGGCATTGTTGTGACAGAAGTAGCTCTCAGATCGTCAGCCTCCGAAAGTCTGTACTGCACCTTGAGGACTCCGTCCTCCTCTACCCAGCCAACATCAGGAACTGTTCCTCTTATGCCCTTGTTGGAAATTGTCTTTTTGATACCTTTCTGCTTAAGAGTAAAGAATTTAAGCTCGATATCCTGATTGTATGGCACTACGCATATCTTAACAGCACCCTTGTCGCTGTCCTTTACATCGTAAAGTATTATCTGATACTGACCGTCAGGCGATATGGTATTTGATTCTGACGTTACTTCAGTGAGCTTCTTGAAGTTATCTCTGTAGAGAGCATAAACGCTTGAAGATGTATCAAGATCAGAATTTAGTACAGTTTCAACAGACGTTCCGCCGAAAAGGATATTAAGCACAAAGTAAGCAACTATTCCAAGAACATACATAAGCAGGTATATCGTACCCATTATAACCTTTACAGTTTCGTTCGTGCCTGCCGCAAAGAACATTATGATAGCAACAATGAACGGCGGAACTATCAATATCCAGTCGCCCATGTTGAAAAGTATCATGCAGAACACGACCGGAAGCATGAGTATGCTCAGTATCTCCGTCACAAGCTCACGTCTTGAAAAGAGCATAAGTCCCATAAAAACTACGTTAAGCACCACATACACTGTGAAAAACGACTTTTCTCTGCCTGCCGCAAACTCCAGATCATACAGGAACGTTGCATAAGTGAGCAGAGTTATTACAGCAAAGTAAGCGACATTGAAAACTGATACCGCTCGCTTTACCCATACGTTAGATAAAAAATCCTTCATTTTTAGTCCTCCCTAGACACTCTGTTCTTTTATTTTACACGAAATTACGCAAAAAATCAAGTGCTTTATTTCTTTATTTTTTCTTAAAACACAAATCAGACATATCAAATAGTATTTAGTTGGCTGAATGCCGTCAATTGAGTATTATCTCTTCACCGCCGCTGAGTCCCGAAAGTATCTCAACGTTGTCGTTGTCCTCGATGCCAAGCTCTACGTCCTGCTCTATCTTTACGCCGTCCACAAGCAGGTTCACATAGTTGCGTCCATCAAGCTTCTTCACCGCCTTCTGCGGAACTATCACAGTATCAAGCCTTGAATACACGTCAAAGGCAACCTCTATGCCGCCAAGATCCAGCATATCGTTCTCCTCGTCAGGGGTTATAACATAAACATACGCCGAGAAATCTCCGCTCTCATTGTAGATTATATCCGTCACAGTGCCGCCCATCGTATTGGCACCCTGCACTATCTGCACTGCAGTGCCAAAATTGACGTTTGTGAGCGCGTTATCAAACACAGACACGCAAAGAGCCTTTTGTGATTTATCGGAAGTATACCCAAGCACCTCGCCCTTATTCACCGGCATGAACGCTGTCAGCTCCTGACCACGTCTGTCTGCAAGATCAAACTGTCCGTCACATGGAGCGTAAACCTTATAATCCTCCAAGGACGCCACAAGACTGTCATATTTGAGCTGTTCTATCTGCAAGTCATACTGAGAAAGCTGTATCTCACTGTAGTCAGCACCGTTCGCCTGCAATGTAGCAACCGTCTGCTTCGCCTGATTGAGCCTTATTTCTTCCTCTTCTATCTGTTCGTCCACATCGTCAGAATAAAGTGTGCAAAGCAGGTCACCCTTTTTCACATCACAAGGCGACTCCACATCTATAGACTTTATCTGACCGCTTGCCTTAAAGGTGACAGTTTCACTGTAAGGGTAATCATAAACACCCTCCTGATGATACTCCTGAGAGATATCTCCTATCTCAGCTTTTACCGTCTTATATGTTATATCCTTAGTTTCAAGAATAGGCACAGCTATCTCGTCTTTTTTCTCCGACTTTCCGCAGGCGCAAAGTCCGAAACACATTGCCGCTGCTGAGATCAAAGCAATAAATCTTATACTTTTCATAAAAAAGCCCTCTCGGTAATATAAAACTGCGGACACACTCCGCCGCAGTGAATTATACCACATTTTCCGTCATTTTTCAAGCTTATCCCCTACATATCGTATATCTATTGTATAACTGCACAACACTGTCTGCCTATATTTATACAGGTTTACCACAGCAGCTCACCGATAATAGAGTTTGAAGCCAGAAATCCCGCAGGCGTAAGCCTTAAAATACCCTTTTCGACCACGCAAAGCCCCTGTTTCTGAAACAAAGCCGCCTTCTTGCGGATATTCTCCCCAAGCTCTTTGCCGCCAAGCTCCTCGGCTTTACCTATGTCAATGCCCTCCGTGAGCCTTAACCCCAGCATGACATACTCCTCTGCCTTGTCAGGGTCGTCCTCAAGCACCACCATGCTCTGCACCTTGTCAGAAATAAACTCCTCAACATCGCTCTTGCAGTAATATCTCTCATTATCAAAGAAAGAATGTGCCGACGGGCCAATGCCTATATATTCTTCCCCGTGCCAATATTTAAGATTGTGCCGTGATTTTCCGCCTTCTTTGGCAAAATTTGATATTTCATACTGTAAGAAGCCCTTGCTTGCAAGCTGTCCCACAGTTTGCAAATACATATCGCACAGCATATCGTCATCAGCCACAGCGTTTCTCATCTCATCACAATCAAAAGCCGTACCCTTTTCTATTTTCAGCATATAAGCTGAAATATGATCAACAGGGAGTGCCGTAAGGCTCTCTATGCTGTCCCAAAGGCTCTCAAGGGTCTGACCCTTTACCCCGAGCATGATATCGCATGAGATGTGCCTAAATCCCACCTGAGCCGCCGTTTCCACAGCCGACTTTGCCTGAGAAAAGTCATGAAGCCTGCCCAAGAAGCCAAGCTCCCTGTCATTAGCCGATTGAACGCCAAAAGAAAGCCTTGTTACCCCTGATTTTCTCCACCCTGACATCTTCTCCCTGTCCGCAGAGCTGGGATTAGCCTCCAAGGTTATTTCAGGCTGGCAAAGATCAAAGCACTTTCCTGCCGTATCTATTATCCTGTCAACCTGTTCAGCCGACAGCACAGAGGGCGTACCGCCACCGAAGTAAATAGTATCGCATTTTATGTCCCTGCCCTTGAAAGCCTCAATATTGCGGCACACAGCCTGCGTGTAGTCCTCATAAAGCTCAGGCCTGCAAACGGAATAGAAGTCACAGTAAGGGCATTTTCTTTTACAGAAAGGCACATGGATATAAATTCCCGTCATAGCATATCCTCGTCATCATCAAAAGCCTTGTCGATATACTCTCCTGTTTTTTCACGGTTGAGCCGAAATCTCTCTATCGCCTTTTTCACACCAAATATACCGCCCCACACAAGGAACATACAAAGGCTTATAAGCACCGCATAAAGCACGAAATAAGCCTGCTGTTTCAAACTGAGCTGAAAATACACCGACCGCCTGTTTAGCATATCGGAAACTTTGGGGTGGATAACGATATAGCAGATAACGCCAAGAATACCTGCATAAGCAAGTGTGCATACCATGCCCATAAAAGCTTCCTTGAATTTAAGTGCCGAGAATTTAGCTCCTGCACACACCGCCCACACAGCGATAAGCACAAGCCCAGCCGCCGCAGAGATATTGGCATACACCTCATAAAGCACAGGCAATATCACCGCACCGCTCAGCCCGAAAGCCAGCGACAATTTCATAGACTTTTGTATATCAGGCATAGCTGCTCCTTTCAAAAAATGTTGATATATTTGTATAAACCAAAACCTATCCACTCTCCGAACGGGCTGTCGAGGGCGCCAGCCCCTACACCAAAATTCTACCACCGCAAAATCGCTCCGCTCGGTGTTTTCTCTACTTTGTATTGGTGATTTGCTCGGTATGGCTTCGCCATTCCTCACTCCTCACTCCTCACTTAAACTACACTACTCGTCCAGCTTCAGCACCGACATAAACGCTTCCTGCGGCACTGACACAGATCCAAGCTGTCTCATTCGCTTCTTTCCTTCTTTTTGCTTCTCCAAAAGTTTCTTCTTTCTTGTGATATCTCCGCCATAGCACTTAGCAAGCACGTCTTTTCTCATAGCCTTGATAGTTTCTCTGGCTATTATCTTTCCGCCGATAGCCGCCTGCACAGGTATTTCAAAAAGCTGTCTTGGTATATTCTCTTTCAGCTTTTCCGTCAGTCTTCTGCCCCTTGAATAAGCCTTATCCTCGTGTACGATGAATGAAAGTGCGTCCACCACCTCGCCGTTAAGGAGTATATCAAGCTTCACAAGCTTAGACTTCGCATAGCCCATCATCTCATAGTCAAATGAAGCATAGCCCTTTGTGCGTGATTTCAATGCGTCAAAGAAGTCATAAACTATCTCGTTGAGGGGAAGCTGATAATGCAGGTCAACTCTAGTTTCGTCTATATACTTCATATCCTTGTATACGCCACGTCTGTCCTGACAAAGCTCCATTATATTTCCAACATATTCAGACGGCGTATAAATATGTGCATTAACTATCGGTTCTTCCGCCGATGCAATATTTGCCACATCAGGATAATTTGTCGGGTTATCTATGAACACAGTTTCGCCGTTAGTCAGATTTACCTTGTAGATAACCGACGGAGCAGTTGTGATAAGGTCGAGATTATATTCTCTCTCCAAACGCTCCTGGATTATCTCCATGTGCAGAAGTCCGAGGAATCCACATCTGAAACCAAAGCCCAGTGCAATTGAAGTTTCAGGCTCGAAGGACAGTGAAGCGTCATTGAGCATAAGCTTTTCCAAAGCGTCACGAAGGTCAGGATATTTTGCTCCGTCCGCAGGATAGATTCCGCAGTATACCATAGGGTTTACTTTCTTATATCCAGGGAGTGCCTCAGCGCAAGGCTCAGCCGCATTTGTCACAGTATCGCCCACACGAGTGTCGCCAATATCCTTGATAGAAGCAGCGATATATCCTACCTCGCCTGCATGAAGCTCGCCCACAGGCACAAGGTCAGTTGCACCCATATAGCCTATCTCCACCGTCTGAAATTCAGCCCCCGTTGCCATAAGCCTGATAGTATCGCCGGCCTTTATATGCCCCTCTTTCACACGACAGTATATGATAACTCCCTTGTACTGGTCATAATAGCTGTCGAAAATAAGAGCCTTAAGCGGAGCGTTCTCGTCGCCCTTTGGGCTTGGTATATCCTTTACGACACGTTCAAGCACCTCTTTGACGTTCGTACCCATTTTAGCTGATATTCTCGGAGCGTCCATAGCAGGAATACCTATAACGTTCTCCACCTCTGTGCAAGCCCTTTCAGGGTCAGCGGACGGCAGGTCTATCTTGTTTATAACAGGCACTACCTCGAGGTCATGTTCGATAGCAAGATAAGTGTTTGCAAGGGTCTGCGCTTCTATACCCTGGGAAGCGTCAACGATAAGCAATGCACCCTCGCAGGCGGCAAGAGAACGTGACACCTCATAGTTGAAGTCAACGTGACCTGGGGTGTCGATAAGGTTGAAAACATAGTCCTGCCCGTCGTCAGCGTGATAATTAAGGCGCACCGCACGAGCTTTGATAGTGATACCTCTTTCACGCTCGATATCCATATTATCGAGAAGCTGATTTTCCATATCTCTCAGCTTCACAGTATCGGTCAGCTCCAAAATTCTGTCGGCAAGAGTAGATTTGCCGTGGTCTATATGAGCTATAATGCAGAAATTTCGTATATTATTTTCGTTCATTTACTGTTTTTCCTCTCTCAGACAAGTATACTTTTCCATAATACTTTATTATAACACGCTTGCCCCACATTGTCAATTTCTCCGCAAAGAAAAAAGGCAGACACAACGTGCCTGCCCAAAAATCATATGTTATTCTGCGCTGATATATGCCGTTACAGCGTCATCAGAGCTGTCAGAAGTTGTTCCCTCTGGATAAGAGCTGAATGTGAACTTATAATCCTTGTAGCCCTTTACCATAAGGAAAAGGTTTACATACTTGTATGTATTTCCAACAAAATATTCGTTCTTTTTCTGTGTAAGAAGCTCAGTAGTTCCGCCCATGCCGATATAAGTAGAAGCTCCGTCAGCAGAAGGTATTCCTCCGCCGCCCTTGTTGGAAGCAGAATAGTTTACATCAGGAGAGATTATGCCCCATTCATCGCTAGGGAAATCCTCAGGAACATAGACCTCATATTCCATAACGCAAAGCTCACAGTCATCAGGTATTTTCAGCTCGCTCTCGTCTATCTTATAAAAATCACTGCCAACAGAGTTGTTAAGCTCGATAGCTTTGTTTACATAATCTGCGTCCTCGCTCTTGCTAACTACCTTTGTTATCCTTGTATAAATAGTGTGATAAATTTTATCTGTAGGACAGTATATGGTAGTCTTTATCCACTGACCGATAGGCGCAAGATTTTCCTCGCTTGTTTCAGACGGCTCTATAGCACTAGCCGCAATATCGTTGCTGTCACCGCTTGCAGGCTTGTTTTCGTCAGCTGTGCTTGTGTCAACCGCCTCAGCCTGTGACGATTCCGTTACCGCAGGAGCAGTTGTAGTGGTCGTCGTTGTTTCTGTTGTATCTTCCGAAGAGTCAGCGGCACTGCTTTCCGTCTGCACAGCCGCAGCCGAGCTTTCCTTATCACTGTCGGAAGACCCGCTGTCAGAACAGCCTGCCATGCCAAAAGCCATTACTACTGCCAATAAAAGAGCAGATATTTTTTTCATAATGTTACCTCCATATTTCTTTAATAAATTTATTTTACAACATTCTCCTATGCAAGTCAACAATATTTTCGACATTTATAAATATTTTGTTAAATACCCACAAACAGCCATAGTGTTTTTACAACATAATATAGTAAGAAAAGCACAACATAATGTTGTATGATATATTAAATATAGACTATCAGAAAGGAATGGAGCGCCGCATGGTTTTTCAAAGAATACGAGATATGCGAGAAGATGCAGACCTTAAACAAAACGATATGGCAAAAATACTCCATTGCTCACAGCAAGCTTACAGCAACTACGAACTAGGACAGCGTGATATTCCCACGGATATCCTCATAGCCCTAGCTGAATATCACAAAACAAATGTAGACTATCTTCTGGGACTAACCAAAAACAAGACCTACTATAAAGATATGTAAAGCGGAAAGAACATCTCTTTCCGCCTTTTTTGCAACCCATTTCATACACATTTATACAATCCTCTCCTATGTAGGATTTGTTAAAATTGCCTATGACATTTTTAGAAAAAAAGTGTTATAATGTATATAAGAAACAAAATAAAGTTGTATTCACGATTTAATGAGGAAGGAGCGTTAAAAATGCTAAAAAAAGGCGACGTCATATCATACGGTACAACCGGAGTGTGCAAAGTCGAGGGCGAGTGCGAACAGACCGTCAAGGGTCAGAAAAAGCGCTACATAGTTCTAAAGCCTGTCCACCAAATCAATTCCACCTTGTATGTGCCACTGGATAATGACGAGCTTAAAACAAAGTTCAAACCTCTGCTCACAGGGGAGGAGATAGAGGAGATCATAAAAGAAATGCCCGAGGAGAGTTCCCTTTGGAAAGAAAGCAGCAGCGAGCGTGCCGAGCTTTATTCACAGATACTTGAAAGCGGCGACAGAAAGCGACTTGCACAGCTTGTGAGAACATTGTATCTCAGACAGAAACATCTTATTGCGAAGGGCAGACATCTCCATTCATTGGACGAGCGATTTTTCAAAAACGCTGAAAATCTTCTTTTCGATGAGTTTTCAGCCGTCCTGGGCATATCCCAAGACGAGGTCTTCGACTTTATAGAAACCCGCCTGAGCAAAGCCTAAATACATACAAATGACACAAATAATATCGGCAAACTAAAAAAAGGACAAACCACAGTGGCTTGTCCTTTTTATTTTCATAAACAATACTCGATTATTCCTTGTCAACGTCCTCAACAGGCTCCTCGATAGCGTCGAGCTGAACTTCAACGTCGGCGTCCTCCTCAGTTGCAGCCTCGTCCTCAGCAGGCTCTTCAGCCTTTTCCTCAGACTTCTCAGCGTCCTCTGCCTTGTCAGCTTCATCAGCCTCGTCAGAGCACTCGTCGCAGCCGCAGCAATCGTCGAAATCCTCGTCGAGATCTTCGTAATCGTAATTTTCAAGCTCCTTGTGCTTTTTAAATGCAAAAATAGCAGCAGCTCCTGCAGCGATCGCACCGAGTGCAGCTATAACTTTCAATCCGCTTGCCATAATAAAACGCTCCTTTTCTGAATATTCCACTCTGAACTGTGTTCAGATTATCTACAGTATAGCATATTTGTTATAAAAAATCAAGACGTTTACAAAAAATACTGATTTTTTATACAACCTGCTCAAAAAATCTCAGTAAGCTTTGACAAATTGCCCACCGCTACATATTTCCCGTAAGGCTCATTATCACGCTAAGAGCCGCCAGTGAGCGGTCTCACAGCGCAGTATCCTAGGTCCAAGACTCACTATAGTGACCCCTGCCTGACTGCAGCTCTCCGCCTCATGGCTCTCGAAACCGCCCTCACAGCCGATAAACAAGCCAATAGTCTTTTCCTCGCCCTCACTGACAGGGGCAATGCCTGTCTTGCTAAGGCTCACACCGCCCTTTTCGTAACACATAAAGCTCTCATCGCACTCTTTAAGTTCACCAAGGCACTCCTCAAAGCTGATAAAATTCGTCACCTCAGGCACATATCCCCTGCCCGACTGTTTCGCCGCTTCCAAAGCTATCTTATTGTATCTCTCCACACGCTTTTCATAGCCGCTTTTTGCAGGTCTTGAAACGCACCTCGCCGTAATAACAGGCACTATCTTGTATACTCCAAGCTCCACAGCCTTTTGCACTATAAAATCCATTTTATCAGACTTAGGCAACGCCTGATAAAGCACCACATTCACAGTAGGCTCGTTTTCGCTTTTCTCAGCAGAAAGCACATCGCAAACCACTTCCTTATCAGAAATGGACAGAATTTTTGCTCTGTATTCCACCCTGTCCGCACAAACAGTGATGATATCTCCAATTCTCATACGCAAACTTCTGCCGATATGATAAGCGTCATTACCTCTGATAGTTATCGTATTTCCCGATACGCTGTCAACAAAAAATCTAGGCATATTCCCAACCAGTGTCAAGCACTGTCCTCCAATCTCAAATCACGATTTTACGCACTTTCACGACGCTTCCGTCGCTTCTTGGTATAGTATACCACACCTTCAAAAATTGTTCAACAAAGTTCACATAACTAACACAAAACTTTCATACGCAGTACATACGGGCAGGGTATTATATAGTTGTCGCAAGGGACAAGGCTCACTGAGGAAAGTTCCAAGAGCGGCAGTTGATTTTGGTATGTAGGCTTTTACCCCAAGCCTTCATATATACAGCTTGTAGATTAATTTCTACTAGCTTCTCCCCTATAATTTTTTATTTTTTGGCACCCACAGTTTTCTGTGGGTGTTTTTTTGTCCTGTCGAGTATATCGCAGGAAAAGTTTGTAAAACAAACTACAAAAGCGGTGCAGAATTTACACTCCGACACCGCTTTGTGATTGATTTTTCATTTGCAATTCTTCTATTGCTTTCTACGCCGCTTAGTAGGCTTGCGCCTATTGAGGCTCTGCCCATTTCTTGTGAGCGAAGTCGAACAAGAAATTTACTCCGCTAGGGACTCTGTCCCTAGACCCTGCAATGGGTTTCACCCCTGGACCTTTTGCTCGCTTCGCTCGGTGAGCCTTTTACTTTGCATTGGCTTTTCAACCAAATTACGCAAACAGTTCCCCTGCCGTATCTTTATAATACTCCGCCTGTGCCGCCCACATTGCTGTATATATTCCGCCTTTGGCGATAAGCTTTTCATGGCTGCCACGCTCTATTATGTGGCCATTGTCAAGAACTGTTATATCATCGCAGAAACGGCAGGAGGACAGACGATGTGAAATGTAGATAGCCGTTCTTGTTCCAACAATGCTGTTAAATTTTGTGTAGATGTCATATTCAGATATAGGGTCGAGTGCTGCGGTGGGTTCGTCAAGGACTATAAACGGCGAGCCTTTGTATATCGCCCTTGCAAGACACAGCTTCTGTGCCTCTCCGCCCGAAATTTCCACACCGTTCTCATCAAAATCCTTGTAAAGACAGGTTTCAATGCCGTTCTCTATAGTTTTAAGACGGTCGCCAAGTCCAGCACGGATAACACAGTCTGTCACACGCTCGGGGTCATATTCCGTATCGGCAGCAACATTCTCCGCAAGGCTGAACGAAAACAGCTTGCTGTCCTGAAACACCACCGAGAAAAGCTCCATATACTCTTCGTATTTATATTTTCTGATATCAATTCCGTTGAGCGTTATCTCGCCCTCGGTGGGATCGTACAGCCTGCAAAGCAGCTTAACAAGCGTCGATTTTCCGCAGCCGTTCTTGCCCACAAGAGCCATTTTCTCGCCAATTCGCCATTTCAGATTTATGTCTTTAAGAGTATATTCCTCGCTGTCGGGATATTTGAACCAGACATGCTTGAACTCAAATTCATATTCGTTATCATCACGCTTTTCCGTAGGGATAGTGCCCTTGTACTTTTCGTCGGGAATATCAAGAAAGTCAAAATATTTCTTGCAGAAAGTCGGCGTTATTTTCAGCAGTCCGTAAAAGTCTGAAAGATCTGAAACGCCTGCGGATATCTTTTCAAAGTACAGTGCAAAAGCTATCACCTCGCCTGGAGATAACATTCCGCTTGCCGCCCTCATGACCGCAAAGCCGTACATAAGTGCCTTTATGAGGATATTGACCACCTGACAAAGAAAATTCGGCAGCATAGCTGACTTATAAGCTTTGAACCAACCCTCTGCTATCTCATCTCGTGCTTTATCAAGCTCTTTATCAATAAGATCTTGCTGGGAATATATTCTTATCTCTTTGCCGTTTCGATAATTGCGGAGAATGTAATTACTGAAAAAGCCATCTGCACGGTTTGCCTGAATGACCTTTTTGTCATTTTGTACCTTTTCAAAACCAAGTATCGCTTTAGGGTTTATGACCAAAGATTTGAGCATTTCAAGCAAAACAGTTATTATAACTACCGCAAGAAAGCCCCATATAGACTGAATGAAACCGCTGAAGCCTGCTGTGGTGACAGGCTTTACAAAAACCATTGGTATGATAAGTATAACACCTGTGATTATCAAAAATAGTCCGCCGATAGAATATGTGACATATTTGCACAATGCCGGTATGCCTGCGTTATTATTCTCGACCTGATTATCTGCGTTTGAAAATCTGTTTTGTGTGTCTGTATTTTCAAGGCGGACAAAATCCATTGTCATTACTTTCTGCCAAAGATTTTTATGCAGATTGGTACTTCTGGCAAAAGTCTGAGAACTTGAACGCCTAAAAAGAAACATCTTTATCATAAATATCACAGCCTGCACGCCAACAACTATCGCCGCATAAGAAAGCAGCGTTCCAACAGGTTTTGACTGCGTAATCCCGTCGATAACAAGGCAGACAGATATATAAAGACAAATTCCGTGGCAAGCCTAGCACATACTCAATAGTATCTCTAATGAGATAACCGCTGTCGGCGACCCTTACTGCTTTCAGCGTTCGCTTTATTATCTCACGTTTTTCCTTTGCGGAAAGCTTTTCTTCGTTGTTATTATTATTTTTACTCATTTATCTGCACCCCCCTTATCATTATAATAGGAACTTTGAAGCTCAAAAAGCTCGGCGTATTTTCCGCCCTGCGCCATAAGCTGAGCGTGAGTGCCTGTTTCTGTTAAAGTGCCGTTTTCTATCATTATTATCCTGTCGCAGAACCTTGTTGAGGCAAGGCGGTGTGATATAAAAACGCTTGATTTGCCTTTAGTGAAATCGGCGTATTTCAAATACATCTCCTGCTCTGCGATAGGGTCAAGGGCGGCGGTGGGCTCGTCAAGAAGAAGTATCGGTGCGTCCTTATACAATGCCCTTGCAAGAGCAAGTTTTTGCGTCTGACCGCCTGAAAGCTCGGTGGCATTTTCAAAAACTGACTTCACAAGCCGTGTGTTTTCCTTTTCGGGCAGGCTCATAACTTTATCGTAAAGCCCTGCCTTTTTTAGGCAGTCATAAACTCTTTCACGGTCAAAATTATCTGCATCTGCACCTGCGATATTTTCAGCGATAGTCACCGCAAGCAGGGCGATATCCTGAAAAACAGCGCCGAAAAGTGTGAAATATTCATCACGATTATAGCTGTTCACAGGCTTTCCGTTAAGAAGTATCTCGCCCTCTGTAGGGTCATAAAGTCCGCACATAAGCTTTATAAGCGTGGTCTTTCCTGCGCCGTTAAGTCCCACAAGTGCAAGCTTTTCGCCCTTATGCAAAATAAATGAAATATTTTGGATAGTCGGCTTTTCAGCGCCTGAATATTTGTAGCTGACGTTCCTAAATTCAAGCTCGCACTCCCCTGTCGGAAGTTTTTCGCCCTTGCCACGATTTGTTTTATCGGGCATATCGAGATATTGTCTTGCATAGGAAGTATTGTTTGATAGCCATTTGAAACCTGAGAACTTGTCAAAAGCAACTCTGACAGAATGACCGAAATTCCATAAGGAATTGAAATACAGCACAAAGTCGCCTGCGCCGATATTGCCTTTAACTACCATATAAATAACATAAGCATAGGCGGCAAGATCTGCAAGCTGCAAGATGATAGTTGACACCACATTGTGGCGAAATGTCCATTCGTCCTGCTGTTCATACCAATTCAAGCGGTTTGCATATGAGCAGTCGAAAATCTTTGTGAACCATTTGTCCATTCCGAAAATGCGTACATCTTTTGCCGATGAAAAATCTCTGCCTGCGTCGCCGATATAATCAAGCTCACGATCATACTGCTGCCAATTATCTGCCATGTTCCATATCCATTTCATTTTGTGCCGCTCAAGATAATAGACCGTAATGGCGGGAACTCCGACGATAAGTATCATTATAGGGTCAAGCATTGAAAGTATACCGCCATATGCTGCGAGCTGTATCAGCGCCATAAGAAAGCCTTCAATAGTATCAACCGTCTGATAGGTTATGTAGTCTGAACCTGTCCGAGCTTTTTGCATTAGGTTGTTGTTATCACAACTTTCGTTGTTTTCATAATCAGTTGACATATGCTTGCGGAGCATTTTTCTCGTCATATGGTGAACAAACTTAAAGTAGCCCACATATCCACGGTAATCTTTCGTTTCATTTTCAATGTACTTTGACATAAATTCGCCGACTATAAGCAGCAGACATATGACAGCAAGCCTTATGCGTGATGATGTTCCCAGAGCAAGCTCAACAACATATTTGCTTGTGAACGTATCAAAAAGCGTGGCGGCAACGTTTGAAAATATATGCAATACGATCAACATCAGCATTATCGGCTGGCTTTTCCAAAGCTCATAAAGGGTATACCGCATATTTTCAAAGGTCTTGTACTTTATCTTGCTTTGCTCTTTGTTGTACTCGTCACGCGCTTTCTGGCGTTTTTCTTTTGTATACTTTGCAATTTTTACACGTTTCATATCCTCACCTCACATTCATCATACAGCAAAAAAGACCGCCCGTGTTGATTTCTGCACGAACGGTCAAAATACGGCACGAATGGCAATATAGTTTACAGTTTATGGTTAATAGTGAATAGTGAGTAGTTAGTAGTTGGATTTTGTTGATTTTATTATTGATGTGAGTATCTTTATTAGCTCGATGCAATCGGAACTGATGCTTTCATATGTCACCTCATAACTATTCACCATCAACTATTAACTATTGAGCGGCACCATTATTTCGGTGGCAAACACGCCCTCTTCATTCTGACGATTAACATATCCGCCGTACCTTTTCGCAACTCTGTCGATTCGGAATAAGCCGTAGCCGTGTTCACCCTCTTTGGTGGAGAGATATGTATTTTTCGACTTGCGCACTTTGCCTGCGGAGTTCTGCACAGAAAGATACAACTGTCCTTTCAGCTTGCCGATATACACACGCATAAATCGTTCCTCTTCAGGAAGCGTGCCACAGGCTTCGACTGCGTTATCCAGTATATTTCCAAGCATAGAACAAAGCTCAACATCGCTCATAGGCAGTTTGTCGGGAACATTCGCTTTTACGTTAAGCTTTATGTTCATTTTCTCCGCAACATTCAGCTTGCTGTTGAGGATAGCATCCGCCATAACATTGCCCGTCTTTATTACAGTATCCACAGTGTCAAGATCGTCCGCAAGCTCGTTGAGATAGTCAGACAGCTTATCATAATTGCCCTCTGAGAGCTGAATTTTCATATTGTTGATATGGTTGCGGTAATCGTGCCGCCAGCCACGCACATGACGGTACATATTCTGTATCTCACGCACCTGCTTTTCGATAAGCTCGCTCTGAAAGCGCTCTATTCGGCGGTCTATCATGTTATATAGGGTGCGGCGGATTAGGAATAATCCTACAACGCAGAGTGCTGAAAATAAGATTACCGCACCTATTATGATTGCTATTTTCATATTAGTCCTCACAATCACTTATAGGTTCAAACCCTTGACTTATTAGACATTCATTAAGTAGTTCAAAAAACATATTAACAGCTTTATCTTCGTCACCTTCAGTTTCGTAAATCAATGAACAATAATTCAATACGGTCTTGTTATGACCAAGCAACTTGACAGCAACAAAATCGTTAAAGCCCTCAGGCAAAATATGGTGTTTTTCATCATTGAAATGCAATTTAGCTGCACAGTTGTAACCGTTGAAAAAGTTTTGTAAGAACTCCAATGACATTTTACCAATATACATACCAGGACGTCGTTTAATATTAGCTAATAATTTTCTTTCGACTATATTTATATCTGTTATTGCGTTTTCCATAACTTTATCCTTTCGTATAGAACTGAATAAATTTCTCATTTACATCTTTATAAAGTCGCCGAGAAAGCGGAATAATCGTACCGTTATCAAGAGCAATTTCCGTCTTGCCGATACTCCGCATAAACCGCAGATTTACGATGTACGAGCGGTGAGGACTCACAAATCCATTCAGCCTCATTGCAAAAAATCTGCTTATACTCACCATGCAGTCTATTATCCTATCGTCTGATAAGTGAACTGCTGTTTTTCTGCCGAAAGCTTCAATGTAAGTTATTCTGTCGGCTGATATATGTGTCGCTCCGTTGGTGGTTTCAATAATCAGCTCGTCAGCTTTGACGGAACGTTTCTCTACATATTTATCGAGAACAGCGAACAGCTTTTCCTTAGCTACGGGCTTTAGCAAGTAATGCAGGGCTTCAACGTCATACCCCTCAGCAATGTAATCGGAATAGCCCGTAATGAACACTATCGGGAGCATATCCCCATTGGAACGAAGGTGCTTGGCAAGCTCCATACCATTGAGCCTATCCATTTCAATATCTAGCAGGATAAGGTCGCAAGGCTTGTCGGGATATGAAAACAGGAAGCTTTCTGCACTTATGTATTCGTCAATATCAAGCGCAAAAGGCTTGTCGGCAGACCATTCTGCGAGAAGCCGACGCATTTCTTTTATTTGATTTTCGTTATCGTCGCATATTGCTATTGTCAGTGGCATTTAGTTCACCTTAAAAAGTTTTGATTTTTTTTAATTATATCATATCAGTTATTTTTTTGCAACAAAACATATTCAATAAATGGAAATCTAAGCAACGCAAAAAAAGCGGAACGCCCCACACAGGACATTCCGCTTAAATCAAACTATTCTATTTGGTTATATTCAGGGAGCGATTATCTTGCACCCTCAGCAAAGCCGCTGTCTACAAGATCAACAAGACCCTTTACTGCTGCTTCCTCATCTGGACCGTCTGCAATGATCCTGATAGTTGTGCCGCCTACGATGCCAAGTGAAAGGATTCCAAGAAGGCTCTTTGCGTTTACTCTTCTCTCCTCTTTCTCTACCCAGATAGATGACTTGAATTCATTTGCCTTCTGGATGAAAAATGTTGCAGGGCGTGCGTGAAGTCCTACCTGATTCTGTACTACTACGTCTTTTACGAACATACTGATCTCTCCCATTCATTATAATGCTGTTAAACTCCCTAATTAAGGGACTTTTTCAAGATACCCTCAGGTTATTTGATATATTTATTATACTCGACAAGTCTGCCTTAGTCAACGCAAATTTTAGACAAACAAGCGAAAAACCCTTAATTTTCAGCACAATGCTCTAAACTTTGCAACTTTTGCAATTAAACTTGTGATATGTTCACAACACAGATTTTTACATTATATCACTTTGTACAAATTCATTTAACAATTATGTGAAAAATGTTGAAAACCAATGTCACTTTTTATCCTCTTTTTCCTCTAATTTGTGTATAATAGCCAAATCTTTTTCCGTCAGCGGACTTCTTTCCAACAGTTCAGGACGCTTCAAATAGGTGGCTTTTACAGCCTCCTCACGGCGCCATTTCGCTATCTCAGCATGATTGCCCGATAGAAGCACTTTAGGCACTTCCCTATCGTGCCACACCTCAGGACGTGTGTACTGTGGATATTCCAGCAGACCATTATAGTGGCTCTCGTCCTCATAGCAATCCGCCTGCGAAAGCGTTCCCTCCAGCATTCTCACAACGCAGTCAACCAGTACCAACGCAGGAAGCTCTCCGCCGGTAAGCACATAATCCCCCACGGATATTTCTTCATCAACTATTTCGTCAATGACCCTGCTGTCCACGCCCTCATAGTGACCGCATAATATAAATATGCTGTCAAGCCGAGAAAGTTCCTTTGCACGCTTCTGAGTCAGCGTTTTTCCCTGTGGGGACATATAGATAACGTGGGGCTTTGCCTTTCCAGCTGTTACCGACTTGTAGCAGTTGTAAATAGGCTCGCACTGCATGAGCATACCCTGTCTTTCGCTGTAAGGGGTATCGTCTACTCTGCGATGCTTGTCCTGAGTGTAGTCTCTGATATTATGACACGTTACCGTGAAAATATTCTTAGCCCTCGCCCTGCCTACTACGCTTTCAGAAAGATAATTCTCAAGCATTTCAGGAAAAAGCGTTGCAATATCTATGTTCAAATCTATTCCTCCATATCATTTCTAAAGGCTGGCAAGCCCAGTTTTCCGCAGCACTGTTCAAATGCTCCTGCACAGAGCCACCGCTTTTTTCATAGTATCCTATGCCCTGCACAACACCGATAGTCACCACAATAGCGATTATTATCACCACAAATAAGCTCCACAAAGCAGACCTGCGCTTCTTCGGCTTGTTGCCCTCGTTATTATAGTATACCCTCAGACTTGTGAGCATATTGTCAAGCTCCATAAAGCTCAGTCCCTCGCCCTTATATGTGTTGGCAAGCCTGTTGAATCCGCTCTCTTTTCTCAGCCTTTTTATAAGCCATTTTTCCTCAGCCCTGGGACTTCTCAGCCTTGGGCTTTCATCTATGTATGCTGTAAAAACTCTCTCGATACATTTCAGCGACTTTTCACGGCTGTTGAGCTTTGGAAATATCAGGCTGAACATTCCGTCAGAATAATCTCTGACAAGCCTTTCCAAGTCCTCGTATTTGCAGAACTTCATTAATCAAAAAGCCCCTCCAGCGGAGTTATCTTCATCACGCCACCCTCGATATCAGTTTCAGCCACAACTTCAGGTATCGCAGGGATAAGCTTAACGTTTCCCTTTTCATCAGTGATGTGATAAACATCGTTTGCGCCTGTCTGACTTACGTCTGTTATCTTGCCGTAGCTTTCACCGCTGTCAGCGTCGACCACTTCAAGACCTATAAGATCCTGAACAAAATAGCAGCCCTCATCAAGCTCCACATCGTCACGGTCGATATAAAGCACCCTGTTGCGAAGCTTCTGAGCCTCCTCCACGGTGTCAACGCCCTTGACTTTCATTACAACGATATTCTTTGCAACTCTCGAACGCTCTATCTCCACAGGAGTACCGCTCTTATAATATAGTGTGTCAAATCCGCAGAGAAATTCAGGTCCGTCACACCATGGCTGTACTTTTATCTCGCCCTTTATGCCGAACACCGATACTATCTTTCCTGCTTCAAGATATTTTTTTACGTCCATTTTGATTACCTCCCGATAACAAATCTTACAGCTTTCTTTTTATAGATTGTAACATATTTTTTTACCCTTTGCAACGCTTTAACTACGCTGTTATGCACATAGCTCAGGATATTTACAAAAAGTTTATTAATTACAATTCGGTTACTCAAAACGAACTTTACGCCCCTCTTTTGTACAAAATCACCATGAAAACCTGTGATTTAACAAAAAATTCACACATAAGAGAGCGAAATGTGTTACAATTTGTAATATATCAGACCGCAGACCAGTGCTTGAAACTGCGGTATAAAAGTTTTTTTGCATATTTTCACTATAAAACACTTGCAAAACATATCGTTTTTTGTTATAATAACAATGTGCAGACATCTGCTTATGGGGTAATTATGCCCATGGCAGAACTTAGGTCGAAAATTTTTGCAAGTAGAGGGGAATAACTTATGTCAAACAGATTATTTCAGAGCGTTGTTCATCAGATGCGTGACACTATCGACTGCGTCATAGGCGTAATAGATGAGAACGCAACTATCATTGCCTGCTCTGAGCTTTCACAGGTCGGAACGACTAACGAATTCGTTTCGTTAGATCTGGGCGATTCACACGACATTTTTGTTAGAGACGGTTATACCTATAAGCCATTCGGTGCTCATATGAAACCTGACTATGCTGTTTTCGTTGAGGGAACAGACGAGGTGGCAGCAAAGTATGCAAGCATACTTGCCATTACTCTTTCCAGCATAAAGCAGTATTATGACGAAAAATACGACAGAAACAATTTCATCAAGAACGTAGTGCTTGACAACGTGCTGCCGGGCGACGTTCATGTTAAAGCTAGAGAACTGCATTTCAGTGCTGACATTTCAAGAGTCGTGCTGCTTATCAGAATACTCTCCACAAATGACGTTTCAGCTTACGATGTTATCCAGAACCTTTTCCCTGACAAGTCCAAGGACTTCGTTTTCAACATCACTGAGAGCGATATCGTGCTTGTTAAGGAAGTGGCAAACGGCGTTGAGTCAAAGGATCTGGAAAAGCTGGCACGTTCTATTTCCGATACCCTTTCAAGTGAATTCTATACAAGAGTCACTGTAGGTATAGGAACAGTAGTAGAGGGCGTAAAGGATCTGGCAAGAAGCTTCAAGGAAGCACAGATAGCTCTCGAGGTAGGAAAGGTGTTCGATACTGACAAGAATATCGTTTCTTATGACAATCTTGGTATCGCAAGACTTATCTATCACCTGCCTACAACACTTTGCGAAACATTCCTCAAGGAAGTTTTCAAGAAAGGCTCTATCGAGTCACTGGATCATGAAACACTTTTCACTATCCAGAAGTTCTTTGAAAACAACCTGAACGTTTCTGAAACTTCAAGAAAACTGTTTGTTCACAGAAATACTCTTGTGTACAGACTTGAAAAGATCAAAAAGCTCACGGGTCTTGACCTGAGAGAGTTCGACCACGCTATCATCTTTAAGATAGCTCTTATGGTAAAGAAATATCTCTCCGCTAACCCTGTCAAGTTCTAAATCCTACGAGCAAAAAGAGGCTTGCTTGCCTCTGTAAAACTAAGGCGGTGTAAATTTTGGTAGAGTTTAAAGACGTGTCCGTTACCTATTCAAGCGGTGTGGACGCTCTGAACAAAGTAAACCTGAAGATAAACGACGGTGACTTCGCTTTCGTGGTAGGTCCTTCAGGCGCCGGAAAATCAACACTTATCAAGCTGGTGCTTAAAGAAATAGATGCGACCAGCGGTACAGTAATGGTAAACGGCTTCAATCTGAAAAAGCTGAGAAGAAGAAAGATACCTGCCCTTCGCAGAACTATCGGCGTTGTTTTTCAGGATTTCAGACTTATCCCTACAATGACAGTTTATGAGAACGTGGCGTTCGTGCTGAGAGTTATCGACGCTCCTGCAAAGTACATAAGAAGCCGTGTTCCGTATGTTATAAGCCTTGTGGGACTTTCCGATAAGGCGAAAAGCTATCCGACCGAGCTTTCAGGCGGTGAGCAGCAGCGTGTGGCACTTGCAAGAGCCCTTGTAAACGACCCACAGCTCATCATTGCCGACGAGCCGACAGGAAATATCGACCCTGCTCTTTCATATGAGATAGTAGAGCTTCTCAAGGGCATAAACGAGTGCGGCACTACCATTCTTATGGTTACCCACGAGCACGACCTTGTGCGCTATTTCGGAGGCAGAATTATCAACATCAACAAAGGTCAGATCGCCTTTGACGAAGTGATAGGAGGCTCCAATGAAAGCAAGTAGTTTTAGATATCTTATAAATCAGGGCTTCAAGGGCATTTGGAAAAACAGAATGATGACGTTCGCTTCTTTCTGTATCCTGCTCGTTTCCCTGCTTATGGTAGGCACTTCGGTGCTGGTTTCCATTAACCTTACAAGAATAATCGGCGGTATCGAGGACAAGAGCGAAGTCATCGTTATCGTAAAGGACGGCACAAGTCAGGCTGATATGCAGGCCCTTGAAAATAAGCTCAAAGAGGTCGGAAATATCAACACAGTGAGCCTTTATTCAAAGGACGAAGCGTGGAAAAATATGCTCAAGGGCATGACTGATGAAGAAAAGGATTTCTTCCAGTATGCCGATGATAACCCATTGCCTGACACATACAAGGTAACGGTCAAGGATATCGAGAAGATGAGCGAAACAACCACTCAGATAGAGACCTTTGACAATGTTGACTCAACAAAGTCCCCTACAGCATTTGCTGATATCCTTATCAGTATCAGAAGAGTATTTACGATAGTTGCCTTTGCGGTCATTGTGGCACTTGTTGTGGTTTGTCTGATAATCATTTCAAATACCACCAGAGCAAGCGTTTTCGCAAGACGTAAAGAGATCAACATCATGAAATATGTAGGCGCTACCAACAGCTTTATCAGGATACCTTTCTTTATCGAGGGTATGATAGTTGGTCTGCTTGCAGCAGCAGGCGCACTGCTGCTCACAAAGTTTGCCTACGAGGGAATTTACAACATCTTCAATGATGACTTCAAGCTCTGGAGCATTCTCGGTGTTCAGAATTTGTATTCGTTCAAATCCCTCTTGCTCCCTGTTGCAGCATCTTATCTTATCGCAGGCGCTGTTATCGGTGCGGTGGGTACTTCTATAAGCACAGGCAAGCATCTTAAAGTATAATACATTTGCCAAATATAGACATAAGGCAGGCTATGATCCAACGGGGTTTTTAGACTGCCTTTTGTTGCAGTTTAAAGCATATCCTGACATGAGATAAAAAAGAAAGAACGTGCGGGATAATGCATTAGAGAAAGATAAAAACGTATAAAAATGGTCTTTTATAGACGGAGGACAGGTATGAAAACAGGTATATTCACAATGAAGCGAGTATTGGCTTTCACTATCGCCGTAGTCGCTTCCATGACAATGCTTGCAGGCGGCACACAGCCGGTCATGACAGCGCAGAACGCTTCTGCAGAAAGTCAGGCAATAAAGAACAACAAGAAAAAAATATCCTCTGCCAAGGATAAAATAAGCGAGCTTGAACAAAAGCAGGCTGACCTTGACAAGCAGATAAACAGCACAAAGGACGATATCTCCAAGGAGGAAGAAAATCAGAAAGCTATCCAAGAGCAGATAGAAACTGTTCAGGAAACTATACTGACCCTTGAAGATTCTATCACTGACCTTGAAACTGAGATAGCCGGTCTTGAAGAGGCGATCGCAAAGAGCGAGATAAAAATAAAAAACAAGAGAGCTGAGATAGAAAATGGCGTTGTTGACTTCAAACAGCGTCTTAGAGCAATGTATGTTGCCGGAAACAGTTCATACACCGATATTCTTATTGGTTCGACGGACTTTTATGATATGCTTATGAAAATAGAGCTTGTCAAGAGAGTGGCTGACCATGATAATACCATGATCGACGGACTTGTTGAGCTTAAAGGCGAGTATGAATCTCAGGAAGCAGAGCTTGAAGCCAACAAGACTGAACTTGAAACTAACAAAACTACCCTTGAGGAACAAAAAGCCTATCACACTGAGCAGAAGAAAAAGCTTGACGACCTTTATGCAAAAAGTCAGGCTGTTATCGACCAGCTTGAGGAAGATAAGGCGGCTTATGAAGCCAATAAGGAGCAGATAAACAAGGAGCAGGAAGACTTCGAGGCACAGCTCCAGAAGCTTTACAAGGAGCAGGAGCAGATCAAAAAGAAGGAAGAAGAGGAACGTAAGAAAAAAGAAGAGGAAGAACGTAAGAGAAGAGAGGAAGAAGAACGTAGACAACAGCAGCAACAGCAGAATAATAACGGCAATTCTTCACCTTCTAATGCAAACGGCAACACCTCTAACAGCGGTCAATCTTCTACCAATAACGGTGACTACAATTATACCGACAAGAGCCAGTTTACATGGCCTGTGCCGGGTTATTATCATATTTCCTACGGCGTGGGTTGGCGCTGGGGCGCTTATCACAAGGGTATCGACATCTGGTCTCCCGGAATAAGAGGCGCAAAGATATGCGCTGCCGCTGAGGGTACTGTTATACTCGTCAGCAACACCTGCACACACGATTATGGCAAGAACGGCTCATGCGGCTGCGGCGGCGGTTATGGAAACTACTGCATAATCGACCACGGCAACGGCTACTGGACCCTTTACGGTCACTCACAGTATATGAGCGTAACACAGGGTCAGCACGTCAACAAGGGCGACGTTCTGGGTATTGTCGGCTCAACAGGATATTCAACTGGCGACCACCTGCACTTTGAGGTGCGCTTGAACGGTGTAGCTCAGAACCCGTCAAATTATGTATAAACAGGCAAAGCCGAAAGGTCTTGCCCCACAACCAAAGGAGTCTTTTATTTCATGAACAGGCTTTACAGCTTAAAACGTATTCTCACTTTCATTATCGCATTCGCTGTTACCGCTGGTATTGCAGGAAGCAGCTACAATTCTTCTTTGAAGATAACCTCAGCGGACACTGAAAGCTCGCAGGGGGAGGACTATAGCTATACTGAATCTGTGGCTGACGGAGGTCAGCAAAGCGATGAACAAACAGAAAATGACGATAATGCTCAGGAGGAATCAACAGGTTTTGACATCACACAGTATGCAGAACAGCTAAGAGAGCTATCAAAAAAGCAGACGGAAATAAACGAACAGCTCGATCAATATGATGAGGACATTGAGAAAAGTGAGAAAAAGCAGAAGCTTCTGAAAGAAAAGATAGATTCTATAAATGACGAGATAGACGTTCTCAACTCTTACATGACCGCACTGGAGCTTCAGATAAACACCAATCAGCGAAATATCGATAAGAAGCAGGCTGAGATAAACAAGGGCATAGAGGACTTTAAACAAAGACTAAGGGCAATGTATATCGCAGGGTCGGACAGCTACACCACAATGCTTTTGGAATCAGACAGCTTTTATGACATACTCATGAGATTAGAGCTTATAAAGCGTGTGGCACACCATGATGACACTATCATTGATAACCTTATAAAACTCAAAACTGAATATGAGGATATGCAAAAGACCCTTGACAAGCAGAAAGCCGAGTATGACGCTCAGTACACACAGTATACACAGCAGAAGGATATGCTCAGTCAGCTTTACCGCTCCAGTACAAAAACACAGCAGGAGCTTAAAGCTAAGCAGAAGAAGCTCAGAGAGCAGAACGAAGCCTATGAGGCGGAGCGTGAGCAGTTTGAGGGCAGCCTTTCCGGCATACTGAAATCGTCAGGCTCAGGCGGAACAGCAAGAGATAACGAAGTTTCCGCCACAATGGCGCTTGCAGATGTGAAACTTGAGGAGCTTCACAAGGAGATAAATGACCGCCTTGACAAGGGCGAAAAGCTTGGAGATACCGAGCCTGATTACTACTTCGCATGGCCTGTTCCTGGGTCTTATTCCGTATCATCAGGCGTTGGCGCACGATGGGGCTCATATCACACGGGTCTTGACATTCCTGCGGCTCATGGCACGCCTATTCACGCTTCATGCAGTGGCAAGGTCATAAAGATAAACACCACCTGCACTCATGACTACGGCAAGGAGGAGTCCTGCGGCTGCGGCGGCGGTTATGGAAACTATGTTATCATCGACCACGGCAACGAGTTCATCACTCTTTACGGACATCTCACGGAGGTAGATGTAGAGATAGGCGACGAGGTGAAAAAAGGCGACGTTATCGGCAAAATGGGTTCGACCGGCTTTTCAACAGGCGACCACCTGCACATTGAGATACGCTATCAGGGTTATATATTGAACCCTGCGTTCTATCTTGATGTTACACAATAAAAAAATCGGGGCTGTAAAAAAAGTCCCCAAGAAAAAAAGGCTGCGATCTTGCCAAAAAGCAAGACAGCAGTCTTTTTTTGTGGTATAATTAAAGTATCATGAATAACCAACCACAAGAATATTATACACCATATCAATTAAAATTTCCAGTGGAAATTGAAAAAATAATTGAAACAACTGAC